>JAGBNT010000101.1 GCA_017634255.1 Lachnospiraceae bacterium | reverse complement strand
GTTTTTTCACGTGTCTTTGTTTTCATTTTTTCACCTTTAAAGATTTTTTAAAAACGGTCGCCCGCAGCCTGCTGCGGACGACCGCCTTGTCATTGTATCTATAAGCAGAATGAATTTACTCGTTTCTTACTCCCAGTTAAAGCCCTGCTGTACTGCTGACTTCTTGCAGTCATCGTCGTACATCTTAGCTGCCTCTTCGCCGGAAATCTGTCCGGTAGCTGCAGATGTCGTGATCTGCTCGCAGGTAGCTCCCTTTATCGAAGTCTGATACTCCAGTGCCGGGCAGGTCTTGTTTGCGTCAAAGAAGGACTGCATATCCTCTCTTATAGCGGGACAAACTGAATCGGGAAGGGTATATCCCTTAATGCAGGAGGGTCCGTTTGCACCGAAGGTATTGATATAGATATCAAGGTTTTCGGGTGAGGTCCAGAACTCAAGGAATGCCTTTGCTGCCTCAACGTTTGCGCTGTCCTTATTGATATACCAGCCGTTGGGCTCCCAAACCGTAAGTCCTGCGTTGGCTGCATCGTCTCCGGGAACTCCGAAAACTCCGATCTTATCCTTACATTCGGGGTGATTTTGTATCATAGTTGCGATAGCCTGTGTAAGGATGAACCAGTGTGTAGCCTCTCCCTTAGCCATTGCCTCGCAGCCGTCCTCATACTTTGCTGCAGAGGAGTCAGCGTTATATCTGCCTACAAGATCCTCGTACTTCTTCCAGCCTGCAAGAGCTGCCGGAGTAGTTGCGAACTTAGCCTTGCCCTCTGCAAACTCCTGAGCAAAATTGGGATTAGCTGCGTTTACGTTGTAGTTATCGCCGAGGAAGAGCACCTGTGTCGTCCAGGTATCTCCGCCGGACATGTAAACAGCTGTCTTTCCTGCCTTCTCCAGAGCGTCGCAGTTTGCAAGGAACTCATCCCAGGTCTTGGGAACCGAAAGACCGAGCTCTTCGTAGTCGGGCTTCCAGTAAACTACCGCGCCTGCCTGAGTCGTTGTAAAGGGTGCTCCGTATACACGGCCTTCCTGTGAAACGCAGGACTTGAATGCCTCATCAAAATTAGCCGTCATGGGCTCATCTGTAAGATCCAGGAAGTGCTCCTTCGGATTTAATGCTGTAAAGAGTGAGCCTGAATTGTAGTCAACAAGGTCAGGAAGATCTCCTGATGCACATCTGGTCTTGATGATGTTGTCGCCCTCTGTTCCGGTGGGGTTTGTCTCTACCTCGAAGGTCATACCCAGCTCCTCCGTAGCCTTCGCTAAAAGCTTCTGGGTTCCGTCGTTATCCGCGATCTCAGCTCCTGCTCCCCAAAGGGTAAGGGTTACGCCAGAGTAGGGCTTATCCCCCGTGTCCGCTGCAGCGCTGTCAGCCGCTGCCTCAGTAGTTCCCGCATCAGCGGCTGCTGTGTCCGCTCCGCCCTCTGCCGGTGCCGAACTTGTTGAAACTCCACATCCTGCCAGCAGTCCTGTAACCATGGATGCTGTTAATAATGCTGCCAAAATCTTATTTTTCATGTTTTCTCTCCTTTCAAGAACTTACGCCGGACGCCTTTAATCTCTTTTAAAACGCGCCCGCTTTCCTTCCATGGTCAAAATTATAAAAATCTATCTATTTAAAGTACATAGAATATCCAAAACACCGATATGTAAATTTCAATTCATAAAGTCAAGATTTCAGGTGTTGAAAAGTCAATTGGATATCCTTACGCCGTCCTTTAATTTATGTTATATTCGTTTTTTCAGTTCTACAATGTATATTGACGAAAAGAGGCATTACCTAATAAACGTTTCTCCTTGGTCTATAGTTACTAAAGAAAGCAACCAGTCCCTGGTCTGGCGGTTGCTTTCTTTAGTTTTGTGGTTTCTTCTGTCTTGAGTTCTAAATACAATTGTAGTAACCAGTCCTACAATTGAAGCTATAGAACCAAGAGCAGCAGCTATACTCACTCTACTATTTGATAATGCCCTTATTTGATTACAGAATTTGCGTTAGTTTTTCGAAGTAAATATATCTAAGAATTGAAGATGTGCGTATAATTAGGAAGGTTTTACCGTATAGTTTATCCTGCTCACATACTCATATTTATTTGTTGAATCATATCTTCAAAGCCAGATCCTCTACGACCACAAGAGGTAAACCAACACATCTTGCTACCCTTTCTGTAGTATCTCCATCCTTTAAAAAGCTAAGTGCGATATTCATTTTTTCCTGATCTGCCTCTTTATCCTTTCGGTACTCTGCCTCTTTTACTGCTTCTTTAACGGCCGCTTTAACTGCTTCTTCTCTCTCTTCCGCTATTATCTGATCAAACTTAGTCATGCTTATCCTCCTTCTGATCCTAACCACATCCTCTTTCGTGATCACCTTGTCAGAAAAAACGAGTATGCCCATCATGGCATCTATCACCATTCTTTCGTCACCTATGTCGTCGGCTATATCAATGGCTTCCGATACAGCTTTCTGCTTGCCTTCCTTACCCCTATATGTCAAAGGGTAGATTACAAGCTTCATCAGATCTTCATCGGTGAATCGCTCGCCTGTTCTTATCTTTCTAGTTAAGGTATCTCGTATCTCTTTCGAATCCAAGTCTATGAGAAAGGCTTCCGTGATATCGATCTTTACGTCTCCCATATACAGCCTTGGATTTGTAGTTCCTCTGGCTACATCCGCCGTATAAATGACAATTATCTTAAGAGGCTTGTACTCTTTGAAATCATTATACAGTCTACTCTCGACCCTTGCAATATAGCCTAGATACTTGGATTTATTCTCTTCCGAGTACTCGCTTTCATAATCAACTATAGCAAATTCTCCGGTTGACAGAAGGAACAGGTTATCGAGCCTTAACTCATTTGCTTCCACAGCCGGAAGATTTGTGGGGAGCACATCCACGACATTAATGCCATTTAATCCATATACTCCTAAGCTCTTACCCTTTAGCCGTTCGCCAAAGCTCTTTGTCAGGATGTCCTTATTCTGATACGCGATCTGGATATCAGGATCTTTGTTCGGTGCCATTCATTTCCCTCCTTTGCAGATATTTCAAGAACTGCTGCAAAGGTAAGGATCAGTTACAGAATAACTTGTCCAAACGTCCATCTGAACAACTTATTTCTAAACAGTTCCTAAGAAACGGACCAGAAGCATAAAGAATGAAATTAGATTACTTCCTGTTTATATCTGTTATTCTTATAAGATCACTGGAAACTGTAGGCGATATGCCCGGATGCCTTTGCGGCAGATCATCGATAAGTTTTGTTGAGAATAACAGATTCTTATTTAGTTGTAAAGAGCTAAATTAGTTCTTCATCGTTGTCTTACCCCATACATCTCTTTAACCTCTCATATACCTTATCTCCGCAACTGCCGTCGGGGTCGGCGTAACCGGTTGGATATATCCCATTTAAACCTGTGACGAGTTTTAAGACGGCGAATTTTGCAGCAGATCCTCTATGAGGCGGACGCTTTCCGCTTTATGACTCATGGTAAGATGCACATAGCGATCCAGTGTGGTAGCTACACTTGAATGACCCAAAAGCTCCGAAAGTGTCTTGGTGTCCATCCCCCTCTCAATACAGCGGGTGGCAAATGTGTGGCGAATAACATGGAAATTTACACGTTCCAGCCCACATTTATCCAATATCCTCGCAAAACGTTCCTCCATAGTACGAGGCTCAACGAACTTCTCTCTGTCACCGGTAAGGAAAAAGGTTCCCGGCTTATAAAACGGGCGTATGATGTCTGCAAGCTGAGGGCTGAACGGTATCATACGCTTGGAACTATCGGACTTCGGACTACCTATCCTTATGGAGGTCTTATGCTCCCCATCCTCAGCGGACAGACGCTGCATTGTTTTATTTACATGTATGACACATCCATCCAGGTCTACATCGTCAAAGCTCAGGGCACATAATTCCCCGATCCTCATTCCGGTAAACAGGCAGGTCAGCACTCCCATGTCAGTCTCATCGGTGTCCTTTTTAAGATAAGCTATCAGCCTGTTCTCATCCCTTTCAGAAAGTACCGTTACAGGCTTCCTTCTCCGTTTTACCCTGACACACTCTTCAACAAATCTAACCTTAAATCCCTTCTTCCTTGCATACCGGAACAGACTTTTAAAAACAGTGAGCACCAGACCGGCAGTGCCCGAGCTGATAGACGCCCTGTCATTGAGACCCTCAGTCTGCAGGCGCGCTATAAAGGCTTCTATCTCATCTGTCGAGATATCAGTTATGTTTCGGCTGCCATATTCAGGGATAACGTAAAGCTGCAGCTTCTCCTTATAGCGGCACGCGGTGGATTCCTTCCAGTTCCTGGACTCATCTTTTAGCCATTTGCCAGCAACATTCTGCACTGTAGCTGATATCAGCTCCCTTGCATCCCGCCCCTCTTCAAGCGCACGCATGCCCTCATACTTCTTTCTCCTTACCTCTCTTAAGGTTTTTGCATAGACCGACCTGTAACGAGCTCTGCCGTTTTCTCTTCTTCCTGCAATGTACCTGGCTTCATATCGCCCATCCTTTCTTTTGTAAATGTTTTCACCTCTTCTAGCCATATTTTTCCTCCTCGTGATAAACGGCAGCCTGGGATCAGTCAGATCCGCATGCTGCCATAATGATTAATTGCTTATAGTGTGCCGTATTTATTTATACTTTTTAAACCTTTTCAGGATGACGGTTTTATTTACGGCTAATTGGATGGAAAGCAATATTTACGGAGAGGTGGATTTACCTGCTGAAAAGACGAAAAATCGGAAATTCCGGGCAGGACTTAAGAAATCTGGTATACCTGACAATATATAAAAAATCGGAACTTCTCTAATTCAAAGAAGTTCCGCTTAAATTTACTTTTTCAGAAATACTTTTCTATGACTTTACTTACACTGCCATCTCATCTGCCTTTACTGGTCAACGCCTCACCACTTCATGGCGTTTATCATCATGCTTCCCATAACCTCATAGCAGTCCTTCTCGCTGTTCCTGCGCTCTCTTATCTTCTCTAAATACATCCTTATTATTCTCATCATGATCTTGTCCTCCTGAATGTGATTTATGAGGCTTAGCCTCTTGTATTTCCTTGTTCTGAGCTTATATTACATTCTCTCAGGCGCTAAAACCATGATTGGCAAAAATCAAAAAAATTGACTTTACAACACATTTCAATAAATATACAATGAGTTTAAGGTCAGAAAATCTTTTGACCCCGGCTGATGCCAATGATCGCTTTAAGTTAATTCGCTGCACTAAGCAAATGGAGGTCTTCGATGACTGAAAAGGAAACACTGGAAATAATAAATTCTTATGATAACGATGAGCTCGTCTATCTGGATGCGATGCGTATGAGGAATGGAGAGCTGTCGGAGGAGGAACTCAGACTTAAGCATTCGGATAATCCCCTGATACTAAGCTATGCCCTGGACCCGAAAAGCTTTTCGGGGCATGTATCGGAGGACTATATTTCGGAGGGGCGGCATACTCTGATCTCAAAGCATCCGCGCTACGCGACTCTCGGTCTTCACACCCATTCTTTTTTTGAAATGACCTATGTACTTGAGGGACAGTGCAGCCAGTATTTTGAAAATACCGATTTTGAACTGAAAACCGGGGATTTTTGCATCCTGTCTCCTGAAACCTCGCACTATATCCTGGATAACACCGGTGCGATAGTTATAAATATACTGATCCGGCAGAGCAGCTTCATGGATATATTTTCCGACCTCATAAGGGAAAATACAAAGATATCCCGCTTCTTTTCGGATAACCTCTATGCCAAAAAGAAGCTCAGCTTCATGCTCTTTCATCCCGGAAAGGATAAAAGCATACGCAGCAATATCATAAAAATGTATTCTGAGGAATTAAAGACTGATGAATATTCTGACAGCATCATTCTGAGCCTGATAAGGATAACCTTCGCCCAGCTCCTGCGCTCCTACTCCGATACAATGGAAATGCCGAGGCTGCAAAAGAAAAAAGACGAGCTTTCGGAGGATCTTATAAGCTACATCTATAATAATTACGCTACTGTAAATCTTGAGGAGGTTTCCAGTCACTTCCACTTTTCAAAGCAGTACTGCTCAAAGCTTATAATAGAGCTTACCGGGATGTCCCTGTCCGACCTTCGCACCCAGCTAAGGCTAAGGCGAGGTGTCGAACTGCTCTCCCATACCTCCATGAGCGTTGAGGACATAAGCAGCAGCCTTGGATACGAAAATCCGGAGACCTTTATACGGGCTTTTAAACGCGAAAGGGGCGTTACTCCCGGTTCCTGGAGAAAGCTGCATAGCAGCTCTAAAATGCTGCCTGCTGATAAGCACGTTACCCCTGCACAAGGGCTTCAAAGTATTGAAAAGCCCAGAGCGTGACCGTCATTTGAGAACATCCTTACCGTCTCAAGTGAAAATTGGGTAAGATCCTTCCCGAGGTTCCCGCATTTTTTTAATATGTCGTTAGTGACTGTTATGATATCCGAGCCGGACTTTTCCGCCTGGATTATGTTGTAGACCTCCCGGCAGCTCGCCCATAAGAGCTTTATCCCATTACGTGTATGACATATCTTCGCAGCCTTTCTCATATGCTCCTCGGCGTCGATCCCGGCATCCGCTATTCTTCCGGCAAAGACCGAGACGATATTCTCTGTCCCCTCGGCAAATGAAGCTACGACTTTCTCCACCTGTTCTAGGGTCATTATAGCCGTTACGTTAAGCTTAAGCCCCTCCTTCGAAAGGTCTTTCACAAGCTCGTAGGAGGGCTCCCCGTCTATATTGGTAACGGGAATTTTGACAAATACGTTATCGCCTAAGCTGCAAAGCTTCCGGGCTTCCTTTTTCATGGTGGGAAAATCGTCTGCAAAAACCTCAAAGGACACCGGAAGCTCCCTTATCTCCTTTAAAACCTCTCCGGCAAAGCTTACGTAATCCTTTACCCCTGCCTTTTTCATAAGGGTGGGATTGGTAGTAAAGCCCTTGATATACGGCTTTTTTAGCATCTCAAGCATCCCGCTTAAGTCCGCTCCGTCTGCATAAATGTCAATATTAACGTCTTCTATGGTCATAATCTCCCCCCTCGTATTCCACCGGTCTGCCCGGAATTATCAATAAATAAACATTGCATCCCCGAAGCTAAAGAACCTGTAGCGTTCCTTTATTGCCTCCCGGTAAGCCCGAAGCACGTTCTCTCTTCCCGCCAGCGCCGAGACCAGCATAATGAGCGTGGACTCCGGCAGGTGGAAATTGGTGATAAGTCCGTCGATAACCTTGAATTTATAGCCCGGGTAGATGAAGATATCTGTCTCCCCGCTGTCAGCGCTGAGCCTTCCGCTTAGATCCGCCGCCGATTCAAGTGTGCGGGTGCTGGTGGTCCCTACGGCGATGACTCTTCCGCCAGAGGCCTTGACCGAATTTATCGCCTCGGCGCTCTCGCGGCTTATCTCGTAGTATTCCGAATGCATCTTATGTTTAAGTATATCATCTTCCTTCACGGGTCTGAAGGTTCCGAGACCTACGTGGAGCGTTATGTAAACCAGCCGTACTCCCTTATCCGACAACCGATTTAAAAGCTCCTCCGTAAAATGCAGTCCCGCCGTGGGCGCTGCCGCCGAACCCTCATAACGAGCATAGACGGTGTTGTATCTGTCCCTGTCTTTAAGCTCATGCTTTATATAGGGAGGCAGAGGCATCTGTCCAAGCCTGTCCAGTATCTCCTCGAAGACGCCCTCAAATTCAAACCTGACCAGTCGGTTTCCGCCCTCTAAGACCTCTTCTATCTGCGCCTTTAATTCCCCGTTTCCGAAGCTCACCCTGGCTCCGGGACGAAGCTTTTTTCCGGGACGGACTATGGTTTCAAAGCTATCCTTAGCCTTCCTCTTTAATAGCAGTATCTCCACCGCAGTGCCAGTGTCCTCTTTTACGCCCAGAAGCCGCGCCGGTATTACCTTGGTATTATTCAGCACGAGACAGTCCCCGGGATTTATGAGTCCCTCGATATCCGAAAACACCCTATGCTCAAATTCCCCGGTACTTCGGCTTAAGGTCATGAGCCGGGAGGAATCCCTTCGTTCCAGCGGGTCCTGCGCTATGAGCTCCTCGGGAAGGTCGTAGTAAAAATCGCTTTTTAAAAGCTGCCCTTCAGCCATGGCGCCTTTACGACCTCAGCTCTATCCCCAGGCCTTCCAGCCCGTTTAAGATCTTCTTCATCACCGCATTGACATCCTCGTCGGACAGCGTCTTGGTCTTATCCCTAAAAGTAACGGAATACGCCAGAGATTTAAAGCCGGACTTTATCTGGTCTCCCTCGTATATATCAAAGAGCCTGAAGCTCTCTAAGAGCTTTCCGCCCCTTTGCAATATCATCTCATCTATCTTTCCTGCCTCTACGCTCTTCGGCACCACCATCGAAATATCCCTAGAAATTGCGGGATACCTGGCTATGCCCTCATATTTTCTGTCAAAGGTTGAAAGCTCTACGATACAAGGCATATCGAGGACTGCGATATAGACCCTGACTCCCTCCATATCGTAGCTTTTCGCAGTAGCCGGATGTATCTCTCCGAGATAGCCTATTCTTTTGCCGTCATATATAATATCCGCCTGCCTGCCGGGGTGGAAATAGGGTCTGCTGCATGAAGCGTCATACTGGGTGCGCTCCCGCATCCCCACCTTGAAAAGGTATTCCTCCACAACTCCCTTTAGGGTAAAGAAGTCTCCCTCCCCGTAAAGGCCCAGAGTAAACTGCATGCGCTCGTCGGGAAGCTCCTCTAAGGGCAGCGATTTGGGGATATATATGTTTCCAAGCTCATATAGCTTAACGTCCTTGTTCCTGCGGTTATAGTTGGTGGACAGGGAGGTCAGCATACCGTTTAAGGGCAGGGTCCTCATTATCGAGAAATCCTCTCCTAAAGGATTTGATATCTTTATTGCCTGTCTCTCAGGTGCGTCCTCCGGTAACTTAAGCATATCGAAGACCTTGGGGCTTTCAAAGGAATAGACCATAGCCTGCGAGAAGCCTGAAAATTCGGATATATTCCTTGCCACCTGCTCCACCATCCGCTTAAAGCCGAGCTTGCCCATGCCTGCTGAGGATGAAGGGAGGGTCACCGGTATCTTGTCATAGCCAAAGAACCTCGCCACTTCTTCAGAGCTGTCCGCAAAACCTACAAGATCCTGCCTGAAGGTGGGGATGATAAGCTCCTTTGTGGCCTCGTCGTACTCCACCTCAAGTCTCTTAAAGTAGTCCAGCATGGTCTCAGCAGGTATATCGGTTCCCAGATATTTATTTATCCTTTCGGGTTCAAAGGCAATATGCCTCTTCTCCGGCAGTTCCCCGTGAACATCCACGGCTCCGTTTAAGACTCTGCCGCAGCCCAGCTCCTCTATGAGCGCGCAGGCCCTGTTCATGGCATCCAGAGCGTTATGGGGATCGAGTCCCTTTTCGAAGATTCCCGAAGCGTCGGTGCGAAGTCCTATCCTCTTGGCGGACTTTCTGATATTCGCCCCGTTAAAGGTTGCCGCCTCAAAGAGCATATCATGGACATTCTCGGTTATCATGGAGTTTTCTCCTCCCATGATGCCCGCAATTCCTATCTCCTTCTCGCCGTCGCAGATCATAAGTACATCGTGGTCTAAGTTCCTCTCCTGTCCGTCCAGCGTAGTGAACTTATCTCCGTCCTTCGCCCTGCGCACCACGATTTTATTTCCCGCTATCGTCGAAAGGTCGAAAGCATGCATGGGCTGACCGTATTCGAGCATTACATAATTAGTTATGTCAACCACGTTGTTGATAGGTCTTATTCCCGCTGAGCGCAGCCTCTCCTTCATCCAGTCGGGAGATTCCCCGAATTTGATGTCCTTTACGACCCTGCCCACATAGCGGGTGCAAAGCTCCTTATCCTCTATCTCGATGCTGATATTATCAGCCGTCTTCTCGCTCTCGTTAACTCCGGTCTCGGGAACCTCCGGCGCGATAAAGGGCTTATTGAAGGTGGCTGCAGCCTCCCTGGCTATTCCGAGTACCGAGTAGCAGTCCACCCTGTTGGAGGTTATTTCATATTCAAAGACGGTGTCGTGAAGTCCGAGCACCTCCACCGCGTCGTCGCCTACATTTACGGAATCCTTAAAGACATAGATCCCCTCCTCGGGAGCGTCGGGGAAGACATCCCTGCCAGAGCCCAGCTCCTCTATGGAGCACATCATTCCGTGGGACTCCACGCCTCTTAGTTTTCCATCCTTTATCTCTATCCCGTCCTCGGGCAGCGGTCCGCCGTCGTGACCCCCGGCGACCCTTCCTCCGGCAAGAACCACAGGAACCTTCTGCCCCTCTTTAACGTTGGGTGCTCCGGTGACTATCTGGATGGTTTCGCTGCCTATATCCACCTGGCAGACCACGAGCTTATCCGCGTCCGGGTGCCTCTCTATTGACTTTATCTGTCCCACGACTATTTTTTCAAGGTTCTTGTCCAGGCGCTTGAAGCCCTCCACCTTGGTGCCAGTCATCGTCATAGCGTCCATATATTCCCTGTCCGTGCACTCAAGCTCCGGAACATATGACCGTATCCATTTTAAAGATGTATTCATAATTTACTCCTATTAATGTCTATATCCTTATCAAAAGTGGTGACCCGATTTAGGTTTACATAAATCTGGCGGAGCTCGCTCGCAATGTTAATAAATCTATGCGCGAGCTCAGAATTGATTCAAAAACCTCACATCATTCTCATAAAGCAGTCTCATATCGTCTATCTCGTACTTCAAAAGCGCGATCCTCTCAAGTCCCACTCCGAAGGCAAAGCCCTTGTATTTAAGTGGATCTATGCCGCTCATCTCCAGCACGTGGGGATGCACCATACCGCAGCCTAAGATCTCGATCCAACCCTCTCCCTTGCAGAAGCGGCAGCCCTTTCCGTGGCACTTAAAGCAGCTAACATCCATCTCCGCTGAGGGCTCCGTGAAGGGGAAGTGGTGGGGTCTGAACTTAACCTTCGTCTCCTCTCCGAAGAGCTCCCGGGCAAACTCTGCTAATGTTCCCTTGAGGTCGGAGAAGGAAACGTCCTCATCTATAAGCAGCCCCTCAACCTGATGGAAGGAGGGGGAATGTGTGGCATCCACCTCGTCCGAACGGAAAACCCTTCCGGGGCTTATCATCCTTATCGGAAGCTTGCCCTTTTCCATCTCGTGAACCTGTACTCCCGAGGTCTGGGTACGTAAAAGAAACTCTCCATTTATATAGAAGGTATCCTGCTCGTCCTTTGCCGGATGGTCGGCGGGGATATTGAGTGCCTCGAAATTGTAGTAATCCCGCTCTATCTCCGGACCCTCGACCACCTCGTAGCCCATGCCGATAAAGATATTATGCATATCCTCGAGGGCTATCTGGTTGGGGTGCCTGTGCCCTATGGCAGGTCTCTTTGCAGGAAGGGTCACGTCTATGACCTCATCCTTAAGCCTCTCCTCCATCACCTTGGAATCGATGACATCCTTTGCGTAGTTAAGGCGCTTTTCCAGGTCGTTTCGAAGCTCGTTTACCATGGCGCCCACCTTGGGGCGCTCCTCGGCAGAAAGCTCCTTCATTCCCTTTAAAACCGCGGTCAGCTCTCCCTTTTTCCCGAGCAGTGCGACGCGCACCTCGTTTAAGGCCTCCAGGTCGCTGCTCTCCTCGATCCTCTTAAGAGCCTTATTCTTGATCTCTTCCAGTTTCGTTTTTATCATAATCTCCTCCTGTGCTGGTGTTCCAACACCTTTATCACTGCTTAGTACTCTACTTTCATGAGCGTCAACCCCTGTGCCGGTGCCGTCGGTCCCGAAAGCGTTCTGCTCCTGCCCTTAAGTATCCCTTCCATCTCACTCGCGGCGATACGTCCAAAGCCCACCTCTAAAAGTGTACCTGTGATTATCCTCACCATATTCTGCAAAAAGCCATTGCCGCGAAAATACAGCCTTATATAATTGCCGCTTGTCTCTATATTTAAACTGTCCAGTTTCCTTACAGTGGATTTCTTAAAATGAGTATTCCCGCAGAAGCTCTTAAAATCGTGCTCCCCTGTGAGATATTCCGCCGCCGACCTCATCTCTTCAATATCCGGTCTCTCATTTAAGATATATACATATTTCCTGTCAAAAACCGGTTTCGCCGTTCCGCTCCATAAGGTATATCTGTAGGTCTTGGCTATGGCGTTATATCTAGCGTGAAACCTGTCGGAAGCGACGCTTACGTTGTTTACGCTGATATCCTCCGGCAGATATCTATTAGCATATAAGAGTATCTCCTCCGGCGCCTTATCTGTATCGAGCCTAACGCTGGCAACCATTCCCCTGGCGTGGACTCCGGCGTCCGTCCTGCCGGCGCCGATGACCTGAACCTTATCCAAGGGAGCTGCCTCTTCCCGCTCCTTCTGACACATCCGGGTCAGTACGTTCTCGAGCTTCCCCTGTATGGTCATATCCGTATCGGGCTGGTGCTCCCACCCGAAATACCTGGTCCCGTCATAGCTTATGACGAGCTTATAATTCCTTTCCATAATATCCCTCATACAT
>JAGBNT010000100.1 GCA_017634255.1 Lachnospiraceae bacterium | reverse complement strand
GTAGGTATGCTCGGCTGTGCGCTGGCTACCACTATTTCCGATATACCCTTTGACGGACCCTGCGCAATGACGCAGATGGGCTTAAAGGACGGAGAGTTTATAGTCAATCCCTCACAGAAGGACTGGGATGAGGGAGACCTCCAGCTCACCGTAGCTTCCGTAGGACAGAAGGTAATAATGATAGAGGCCGGAGCCAATGAGATAAGCGATGAGAAGATGCTGGAGGCTATATACAAGTGCCACGACATAAATCTCGAGATCATCGAATTTTTCAAGAAGATCCAGGCAGAGGTCGGAAAGGCTAAGAGCGAGTATGTGAGCGCAGCGATACCCGAGGCTCTCTTTGAGGAGATTAAAAGGATCGTTCCTCCCGAAGAGATGGAGAAGGCGGTATTTAACGACGACAAGCAGGCTCGTGAGGCAGCTGTGGATGAAGTAAAGCGCAAGGTCGACGAGGCTCTTGCGGACAATGAGGAGTGGGCTCCCCTCGTAGGAGAAGCCGTATACCAGTACCAGAAAAAGACCGTCCGCAAGATGATCTTAAAGGATCACAAGCGTCCCGACGGACGTGATATCAAGCAGATACGTCCCCTTGCGGCAGAGGTTGACATAATTCCGCGTGTGCACGGTTCTGCCATGTTTACCCGCGGACAGACTCAGATATGCGATGTAGTTACTCTGGCACCCCTGTCAGAAAAGCAGAAGGTGGACGGACTCGATGCGTTTGTCACTGAGAAGAGATATATTCACCAGTACAATTTCCCTTCATACTCCGTGGGCGAGACAAAGCCTTCGAGAGGACCGGGAAGACGAGAGATAGGGCACGGGGCTTTGGCTGAGAAGGCTATGATACCTGTACTTCCGAGCGAGGACGAGTTCCCCTATTCGATCCGTGCCGTTTCCGAGACCTTTGAATCCAACGGCTCGACCTCTCAGGCTTCCATCTGCGCTTCCTGTATGGCGCTCATGGCTGCGGGCGTACCCTTAAAGGCTCAGGTGGCGGGAATTTCCTGCGGACTGGTTACCGGAGATACTGACGATGATTATATCGTACTGACGGATATTCAGGGTCTTGAGGACTTTTTCGGAGACATGGACTTCAAGGTTGCCGGAACCCACAACGGGATCACGGCTATACAGATGGATATAAAGATCCACGGGCTTACACGTCCCATAGTCGAGCAGGCTATACGCCAGTGCCACGAGGCGAGGGAATATATCATGAACGAGATAATGACTCCCGCGATTGCAAAGCCTCGTGAGAGCGTAGGCAAGTATGCTCCCAAGATCATCCAGACCAGGATCGATCCTGAAAAGATCGGTGATGTTGTGGGTCAGCGCGGAAAGACCATCAATGAGATTATTGCCCGCACAGGCGTTAAGATCGATATTAACGACGACGGAGCGGTTTCTGTATGCGGTACAGAGGACGAGGCGATGAAGAAGGCTATGGATATGATCAATATGATCGTATCGGAATTTGAAGAAGGGGAATATTATGAGGGAGATGTAGTCTCGATCAAGGACTTCGGCGCCTTCATCGAATTTGCCCCCGGAAAAGAGGGAATGGTCCACATTTCAAAGATCGCCAACAGGCGTATAGACCATGTTGAGGATGTGCTTACTCTCGGAGACCATGTAAGGGTTAAGTGCCTTGGCAAGGACAGGATGGGACGCATCTCATTCTCTATAAAGGACGCTAAGTAAGGATTGGATTTTTATTACGGTAAGGAGGAAGCTATGGCTGAGAGATCCAAGGTATATTTTACGGACTTCAGGACATCTATCGATGTACCGATTACAGAGAAGCTAAAGAAGCTTTGCCGCAAGGCGGGTATCGGCAATATAGATATGGAAGGCAAATTCGTGGCGATAAAGATGCATTTCGGCGAGCTCGGAAACCTTTCATATTTAAGACCGAATTATGCAAGAGCCGTGGCGGAGCTTGTAAAAGAGAAAGGCGGCCTGCCCTTCCTTACCGACTGCAATACCCTATACCCCGGAAGCAGAAAGCATGCTCTTGAGCATCTGGACTGCGCCAATATAAACGGCTTCAATCCGACTACGACGGGCTGCCAGATAATCATAGCGGACGGGCTAAGAGGTACGGACGACGCCGCTGTGCCGGTTCCTAACGGGGAATATTGCAAGGAGGCGTATATAGGTAGGGCTCTTGTGGATGCAGACATAGTTATTTCACTTACGCATTTTAAGGGTCATGAGATGACGGGCTTTGGCGGAGCCATCAAAAATCTGGGAATGGGCGGAGGAAGCCGCGCGGGAAAGATGCAGCAGCACTGTGACGGCAAGCCGGTCGTAGACCCTGAGCTTTGCAGAAACTGTCATCGCTGCGCCCGGGAGTGTGGTTCCGATGCCATTAGCTACGAGAGCGGCAAAGCCGTTATCGATCAGGACAAGTGCAAGGGCTGCGGACGCTGCATAGGTGCCTGTGCCTTTGATGCCATAGAGAGCGAGCAGGATACGGCTTTGACCTCCTTAGGGGCAAAGATGGCGGAATATACCGCGGCGATATTAAACGGACATCCGGGCTTCCATATCAGCCTTATCAACGATGTTTCACCCAACTGTGACTGCCACGGCGAGAACGACGCTCCCATTATTCCCAATATAGGCATGCTGGCATCCTTCGACCCGGTAGCCATAGATATGGCAGCTGCCGACCTTTGCCAGGAGGCTCAGCCCATACGCAATTCCCAGCTCGGAGACAACCTTTATTCGGAGGGCTGGAAGGACAGGGGAGACATATTTTATAACAGCAATCCCAACACAAACTGGGATGCCTGCCTTATACACGGAGAAAAGATAGGACTTGGCAGCCGTGACTACGAGCTCATTAAAATGTAAAGGATGAGAGACGTTTATCCATGGATGAACCCAATTTATCTAACGATATAAAGTACAACAAGCTTAAGAATCTGTTTTTAAAGCAGTCTTATACGGATTCGTGGACGGATTACGTCCGTTCGCTCCATGAGAGCAGCTTTATAAAATGGGATTATATAGTTCTTACCGCGTCAAACAAGCGCCAGGCAGAGGCTTTCGAGGTTCAGCTAAAGCACAGGCTGGATGCGGGAAAGCTGCCCGAAAGTACGGATTACATAGTGCTGCCAGACCCTGACGGAGAGCGCATCGGCTCGGGAGGAGCCACCTTTAATGTGCTCAGAGTCATTGCGGAGCGCGAGAATAAAAAGGGCAGATATCAGGATATATTCGAAAACCTGAGAATATTGGTCATACATTCGGGAGGAGATTCAAAGCGGGTGCCGCAGTATTCAGCTGTAGGCAAGCTTTTCTCGCCCGTTCCGAGAGAGCTTCCTGACGGCAGGGGCTCTACTCTTTTTGATGAATTTATCATAGCCCTGTCCGGAATGCCTTCGAGGATAAAGGACGGAATGTTAATTCTTTCCGGGGATGTGCTGCTCCTGTTTAACCCACTGCAGATGGATATAGCGGGACACGGGGCTGCGGCTATCTCATTTAAGGAGCTTGCCGAAGTCGGGAAGGATCACGGGGTCTTCCTCGAGGACGACAGCGGCTTTGTAAAAAAATTCCTGCACAAGCAGTCAGTGGAAAAGCTTAAGGAAGCGGGAGCCATAAATGAGCATGGAATGGTGAATCTGGATACAGGAGCCATTCTTTTTAACACAGATATATTAAACGCCCTGTTTTCGCTCATTTCCGAAAACGGCAGGACGGATGAAGGTAAATTTAAAAAATATGTAAACAGCAGGGCTCGGATCAGCTTTTACGGCGATTTTCTCTATCCTCTGGCTTCGGACTCCACCCTTGAGAGCTTTTACACCGAACAGCCCGAGGGGGAATTTACCGAAGAGCTTAGGGAGTGCAGAAAGGGGATATGGAACGCTGTACGCGGCTTTTCGATGAAGCTTATAAGCCTTTCTCCCGCGAGATTCATTCATTTCGGGACGACGAGGGAGCTTTCAGAGCTTATGAACTCCATTGAGGATGATCTGGAGTTTTTGGACTGGAAGAGCTGCGTAATGTCCACGGCGCTTCCCAACAGGAAGGCCTCTGCCTACGGCTCCTATATAGGCAGAAGGGCGGTTTTAGGAGACGGGGTATACCTTGAAAATTCATATATCCTCGATGAGACCAGGGTGGGGGCTTACAGCATAGTTTCCTCTCTTAAGCTGAGAAATGTCCAGGTGCCGGAGAATGTGGTACTGCACGGGCTTCCGGTCGATAAGGATAAATACACCGTAAGGATATACGGGGTCGGAGATAACCCGAAGTCTTTAATGGAGGATGGAGCCAGCCTCTTCGGAATAAGCCTTAAAGAGTTTATGGAAGGCAATCTTATCGAAGCTAAGGAGCTTTGGGAGGACGGAGAGCCGCACGATTTATGGAATGCCAGGCTCTATCCTGTCATGGACGATCAGGAGGCGGCGCTAAATGAAGCCCTCGAGCTCCACAGGATGGCTTTTTCTCCCTCAGGGCAGCTTGGCAGGGACTTTGTTAAAAAGCAGAGGCTATCCCTTGCATCGAGCTTTATGAGGGCGGATGTGATAAGGGCGCTTGAGATAAAGGACGATCTCGAAAATCGCGTTTTGAGCCGTATCTTTACCGACAGCCTCTTAAACGGGGACTATTACGAAGAGGCTCTTAAGACCTTCCGGAATACGGGCATAAGTACTGAGATCTACAATATTTTGATGGACGACGCCCTTGAGGCTGATTTTTCCTTGAGGATAAGGATATATTATGCGCTGTCCAGGTATATGAAGCATAATTACACCGGCTTTAAGGGGAAAAATTATGAATATCCAGAGTCACTCTGCTTTAGTGCCATAAGGGATGCGGTATATGAAAATGCGATGAAGCTCCTGCCAAAGCGAAAGGACTGCCGCATCGCTAATAACGAGGTAAATATCGCCCTTCCGGTAAGGGTGAACTGGGGAGGCGGCTGGACCGACACACCTCCCTACTGCAATGAAAACGGCGGAGTGGTTTTAAATGCGGCGATAAGCTTAAACGGCATCCTGCCGGTGCAGATTACCGTAAAGAGGATAGATGAATTAAGGGTTGAATTTGAAAGCCAGGACGTGGGAGTAAGGGGCAGCGTTACGAATATCGGGGAGATACAAAAATGCAATAACCCCTACGACCAGTTCGCTCTGCACAAGGCGGCGCTCATAGCCTGCGGGGTCATACCCTTAAGCGGCAGTGAGGAGAGCCTGGAGGATATATTAAAAAGCCTCGGAGGGGGAATATACCTTTCAACACAGGTGGTAGGAGTCCCCAAGGGCTCAGGACTCGGAACGAGCTCCATACTTGCGGCGGCATGCGCAAAGGGGATATTTAAATTTCTCGGCATTGAAAAGACGGACAATGAGATATACGGGATAGTGCTGTGCATGGAGCAGCTTATGAGTACCGGCGGAGGCTGGCAGGATCAGGTAGGAGGTCTTACACCGGGGATTAAGTTCATAAGCTCAAAGCCAGGTTTTGAGCAGAAGCTGACAGTGGAAAAGCTCAATATAAGCGACGAGACAATGAAGGAATTAAACGAGCGCTTTGCCCTGGTATATACCGGACAGAGAAGGCTTGCGAGAAACCTTTTAAGAGAGGTCATCGGCAACTACATCGGGGGCAGGAGCGATTCGGTGGATGCCTTAAGGGAGATGAAGCCGACGGCGGCGCTTATGAAATTCTATCTGGAGCGTGGAGATATAGATGCTTTTGCAAGGCTCTTAGACAAGCACTGGGAGCTTTCGAAGAAGCTGGATGCTGGTTCGACAAACAGCTGTATAGACCAGATATTCATAGCCTGTCAGGATATGATAGATGCGAGATTTATCGCAGGAGCCGGAGGCGGAGGCTTTATAATGGTCATCCTTAAAAAGGGGATAACCAAGGATATGCTGCGTGACAGGCTTTCAGCCATATTCCAGAGCAGCGGAGTCGAGGTCTGGGACAGCAGTTTTGTTTAAAAATTAACGGAGGAAATCTAAATGTCGAAAAAGGAACTTATGCTGGGAAACGAGGCAATAGCCCGCGGACTGTGGGAAGCCGGGGTCAAGGTTTCGGCGGCGTATCCCGGAACTCCCAGTACGGAGATAAGCGAGGCTCTTGTTAAATATGATGGGGTGTATGCGGAGTGGTCACCCAACGAAAAGGTGGCTTGCGAGGTGGCAATAGGTGCCTCCATAGCGGGTACGCGCTCCTTTGCATGTATGAAGCACGTAGGGCTTAACGTGGCTGCCGACCCGTTATATACCTTTTCCTATATCGGGGTCAATGCCGGAATGGTGCTTACTGTCGCAGATGATCCGGGACTCTATTCCTCGCAGAACGAGCAGGATACAAGGCTTATAGGAAGGGCTGCGCATATTCCGGTGATAGAGCCCTCGGATTCTGAGGAAGCAAAGGAATACGTTAAGCTCGCCTATGAGATAAGCGAAAAATACGACACCCCGGTAATTTTAAGGACTACAACGAGGCTTGCACATTCCCAGGGAATGGTAGAGCTCGGAGAAAGGGTAGTACCCGAGGATAAGCCCTATAACAGGGATATCAGGAAGTATTGCATGATGCCTGCCAGCGCCATAGGAAGGCACCATCAGGTGGTCTTAAGGGAGGAGAGGCTTTCGGAGGATGCAAACTCCCTTAAGATAAACCGCATAGAGGAGGGAGACGGGAAGATAGGCTTTATCACGAGTGGAATAGCTTATCAGTACGTAAAGGAGGTATTCCCCGAGGCGAGCGTCTTAAAGCTCGGTCTGGTCTACCCGCTGCCCGAGAAGCTCATAAGGAAATTCGCCGAAAGCGTTGAGAGACTCATTATCTTTGAAGAGCTGGAGCCCTTCTTTGAGGACAATATCAAGGCTATGGGGATAGAATGTGAGGGCAAGGAGCTCTTTACCCTGGAGGGAGAGTATTCGGCAAACCTTTTAAGAAAGGTGCTTAAGGGTGAGGACATTGCCTCTAAGGGAGCCGAGGTTCCGAACCGCCCGCCCATACTCTGTCCCGGCTGTCCCCACAGGGCTACTTATTTCGTATTAAAGAAGCTGGGCATAAATGCCTGCGGAGACATAGGCTGCTATACGCTGGGTGCGGTTCCGCCCCTTTCGGTAGTGGATACCACTGTCTGTATGGGAGCTTCAATATCGACGCTGCACGGCTTTGAGAAGGCAAAGGGACATGAATTTGCGAAGAATTTCGTCGCTGTCATCGGAGATTCCACCTTTATGCATACGGGTATAAATTCTCTGGTCAATATGTCCTATAATCAGGTGCACGGGACAGTGCTCATACTGGATAATTCCACCACAGGGATGACAGGACACCAGGATCACGCCGCTACGGGCAAGACCCTCGACGGTCACGAGGTTCCCGCTATTTCCATATATAAGCTCTGCAAGGCAATGAACATAGAAAATGTCGTGGAGGTAAATCCCTTTGATATTGAAGAGCTTGAAAGGGTCGTTCGGGAGGAGACCGAAAGAGATGCGCTTTCAGTCATAATCGCCTGTGCACCCTGCGCACTTCTTAAGGGGCAGAGCTTCCCCAATAAGGCTGAATGTGACACGGAGAAATGTAAAAAATGCGGCGCCTGCCTGAAGCCCGGCTGCCCTGCGGTAACGAAGACAAAGGAAGGCTATGTCAAAATAGATGAGACCATGTGTAACGGCTGCGGATTGTGCACGAAGCTATGCAAGTTCGATGCGCTCAAGCTCTATGAGGTGTAAAGGTAGGAAAAGAGGGATATTATGGACGATAAAGCAACGAAGAACATAATGATAGTCGGAGTCGGAGGACAGGGAACGCTATTAACCAGCAGGATACTGGGAAGCCTGATGCTGGACGCAGGATATGACGTAAAGCTCTCCGAGGTTCACGGAATGGCTCAAAGAGGCGGCTCGGTGGTAACCTATGTGCGGTACGGGAAAAAGGTAAGCGAGCCCATTGTGGAAGAGGGACAGGCGGATGTGCTCATAGCCTTTGAGAGGCTGGAGGCTTTAAGATATGCCCATTTCCTTAAAAAAGACGGGGTCCTCATTGTAAACGACCAGAGGATAGACCCGATGCCGGTCGTTACGGGAGCGGCGGAATATCCCGAGAATATCCTCGAGGAGTTAAAGAAGGAGCATACGGTTTATTCTATAGACGCCATGGAGGAGGCAAAAAAGCTTGGAAATCCCAAGGTCTTTAACGTCATAGTCCTTGGCATGGCTGCACGGCACATGGACTTTCCCGAGGAGGACTGGCTTAGATGCGTAAGGGCAAAGGTGCCGCAAAAGCTTGTAGATATAAATGTCAGCGCCTTTAACGCAGGATATAAGGGCTGAGGACATCTGCTGCAAATGAAATTTGTAAAGTCGTGCTTTGATTTTGCGTTGAAATATGTTATAGTAATTTTGGTTTATAGCATGAATCGAGTAAAAGTTTTTTAAATTAAGGAAAATAAATGGACAGGGTTTTACTCATATCCACGAAGATTGGGGCTCTTAAGGAGCTTGAAAAGAATATTACCAAGAAATATCATGTATCCAGCCTGTCGATGTCGGAAAGCAATATGCTTTCAGCGGTGGGAAATGCGATACCTGATTGTATTGTTGTGTATGTGGAATCCATTAACCGTCAAAAGCTTTTTTCGCTGATGGATCTAAGGGAGGATGAGCGGTTTGCAGAGCTGCCGATGCTTCTTTTGGCGGACGAGGACGACAGGGAGATCTTCGAGAAGAATATAAGTCCTAAGCAGGACTATGATCTGGACAGAAACGCATCCCTGCCGGAGATAAAGGGCTGCATTGATACGATGATAGCCTCTTCGGACAGACAGAAGCACATACTTATTGTCGATGATGATGTCACTGCTTTGAAAACCGTTCGTTCATATCTTGAGGAAAGATACAGGGTTACGGGAGTTAAGTCGGGAAGACTGGCTATAAAGTTTCTGGAAAGACAGCTTCCGGACTGTATTTTGCTGGACTGCTTTATGCCGGATCTCAACGGGGCACAGACGCTGCAGATCATAAGAAACATGGAAAACGGAAGAAGGGTGCCTGTTGTATTCCTGACCGGCGTTTCAGATAAACAGATGGTTCTTAACTGCCTGTCTTTGCATCCCAACGGCTTTTTGTTAAAGCCTGTTAAGCGGGATGATCTGGTCTTAAAAATTAATGAGGTCATTTAAAAATTGAAGATAGATATGCACTGCCATACTAAGGAAGGCTCGGTAGACGCTAAGGTCTCTATTGAGGAGTACATTGAGATCCTTAAGTCCAAGGGCTTTGGAGGTATGCTGGTAACTGACCACGATTCCTATAAGGGTTACAGGTGGTACAAAAATAACATTATGGGTCAGAGGCATCAGGATTTTCTTGTCCTGAAGGGTGTGGAATATGATACCCTCGATGCGGGACATATAATAGTGATAATGCCGCGTGACGTAAAGCTTAAGATACTGGAGCTAAGAGGGCTTCCGGTGTCTCTTCTCATTGACATCGTGCACCGCTACGGCGGGGTATGCGGACCTGCGCATCCCTGCGGGGAGAGATATATGAGCTATTCGAATAATCGCAGGCAGCACCAGGCATCCACAATGAGGAGGTTTGACTTCGTTGAGGTTTTCAACGCCTGCGAGCCGGAGGACAGCAACGAGGAGGCGCTTTGTATAGCCGAGGTGTACAGGAAGTGCATGACTGCCGGATCGGATGCTCATAAGAAGGACTGTGTGGGTAAGGCGTGGACAGAGGTACCGGATGATGTCAGGAATGAAGATGATCTCATAAGGTATATAAAGCAGGGTACCATGTTTGAATATGGCGGAGAGCTCTATCACCGCACTACGAAGGATAAGATAGGACCGTTGAATAAAGTACTGGTCCAGCTTTTCTTCGTATATAACCGCCTTGGAGGACTCACGAAGAGGCGCAAAAGAACAAAGGAATTAAAAAAGCCTGATCTGAAGCATTAAATTGGGGCTGTCGCATTAGAAAATATTCAAATATTCAGCCTGGCACACTTAGTGAACCGGAGTCGCAGGGCTCGACTGAGCGCACGCAGTGCCAGCGACACGAGAGCCGTTTCAAGACGAACGGTGAACTTAGTGTGGTCAGAGCCATTTGAATATT
>JAGBNT010000099.1 GCA_017634255.1 Lachnospiraceae bacterium | reverse complement strand
GCAGGCCATATCCAGGGATATCCTTTGTTACGCCATGAGGACGTTGTCGCATTGCCGGATCTGCGCCCATGTGCATGATGAACTGATCATCGAGAGCAGGGAGGATGCATCGCTTGATGCGATATGCGAACAGATGGGTAGAACGTCTCCGTGGGCTAAGGGTTTGATGCTTGTAGCGGATGGATATGAGACTGCTTTTTATATGAAAAAATGAAAAGAGGCATTTCTTCATAGAAATGCCTAAAAAAAAAATCAAGAGCGACAACTCCTTGCGGATATGTCACTCCTTCCAAAACGGTAGACCGTTTTCAATTCTATATTTATTATAGGCCTTAGAATGGGAGTTTGTCAACAATTTTTTTAATGAAGTTGTTGACGGAAATGAGTTCATCGATTCAACCGTTGCTCCCTCATCCTGGAAAAGCTCCAAAACTTCCGTTGCGACTGTTACGGACGATGGGCTTATAGAGGCGAAAAAGTCAGGGAGCGCAACTATAACGGCGTACTTTGGGGATGAGGCAGAGGGAGAGACGCAGATAAAGCTTAAAATCAAGGTAAAGGTTACTCTGCCCAAGCTATCGGTTAAGAAGATTAACTTTAAGAAGGCAGGTAAGACCAAGAAGATCAAGGTGAAGAATAATAAGCTGGGCAGAACAGTTTCATGGAATTCGGCAGATACAAAGGTTGCCACCGTAGACACTGATGGAAGGGTAACTGCTGTAGGCTCCGGTACGACCACTGTAACGGCCATTATAAACGGAAGCATCATTTGATCTTTTTGCGGAAGGCTCCGGGAGTTATACCGCGTTCGCGCTTGAAGGCCCGTATAAAGGTCTCAGGGTTTTCATAGCCCAGCTTTTCACTGATGTCTTCAACGCTCATGGAGGTATTTGTTAAAAGCTCGGCTCCGCGTCTTATCTTAAGCTGTGTGCGAAGGTCGCTTAAGGGCATGCCGGTAAGCTCTATTATGAGCTTTGAGCAGTACTGCTTCGAAAAGTGGAAGTGCTCCGCAAGCTTTGCCAGATCCACGCTGGCATAATTATTGTAGATATAGCTTATAAGATCCTCTGAGAGGGCATCCTTTTTCTTCTGCAGCCTGGGTGTTTCCATAGTATCCGACCAGGATCTCAGAAGCCGGGCGAAGGTTATCCTGATAAGGCTTAAAATGATACTGTCTGAATATTCGTCAGCCGCTAATTCCTCCGTATACATTTTTATGATACTGCTTCGTATCTCCTTATCCTTTCCGGGATGAAAGAGCATGAAGCTGAGCTTCTTTTTGGCATAGAGGTTATCCGAAAAGAAGCGGGAGATCTTTGTATTGTCCCTTATGAGGTCGGAAAAGATGTCCATGAAGCTGCTCTGGCGGATAAGTATGTTTATTACTGAAGCTCCGCTGTCATCATAGATATAATGCAAGGTTTCAGGGGACAGGATGCAGAAATCCCCGTCCTTCAGGTCAAAGCTGCTGTTTTCAAAATACTGGCTGCAATGTCCCTCCAGCACATAGGTCATTTCAAAAAAGGAATGGGTATGCAGTCCGAGGGTCGCATAGCGGGGATGCTTTGAAATAAGTGTATGCCTGCCTTCGGCTATATAGTCCTCGGAGACATGCCCGGAGAAGGTTTCGGGATTTAAGGCATATCCCACAATCAGGGGGTTATCGGAATGCTTTTCCTTAAATTCCTCCTCTGTCAGCTCCCCATTTCTCATGCGGTGGGCATCCAGGTAGACCAGCTCATCAGAGTCATATTTTTTTATGAAATCAAGGGTTTCTTTTTCAGTCATCATACCAGTATAGCTAATTACAATATCCTCCACCATGATTTTATCCCGGTTTTCATATGTTGTAAAGTCAATTATTATGATTTTTCTCAATCATGGTTTTAAGACCCCCTCTGAGCTATCATAAGGTCACAACAAAGAAAGCAAAGCCGCTGCAGCGGATCACAACAAAAGGAGGATAAGACTATGATGAGAAAGATAAGGATGTATTTAAAGAAGATGATAGAGCGCAGGAACAGCGAAGCTGACTGCTATGAGGTCATGGGAGGCATGATGATAAACGCCATGAAATGGTGATAAATAGAGGCTATAGAAAATAAGAAATAAAAGCTGCCGCAAAAAAGCGGCAGCTTTTTTATGCACAGGCCCGTGCAATGTAATATCCCGGCTTTGCCGGGCACGGACCGCGCAGCGAGCAGGGGGCGATTGCGGCATTCTTATCTGATTGATTTTTCAACAACTAAAAATATGACTTTTTGAATTGAAATTTACATATCGTTGTTTTGGATATTCTATGTACTTTCCTGACGATAATTTTTATAATCCTGACCATGGAGGTTTGAGACGCGCTGATAGATACAGGCGTCACCACATTATTGAAAGGAGAGAAAACATGAAAAATAAGGTTTTGGCAGCAATATTAACCGCATCCATGGTTACGGGACTTCTGGCGGGATGTGGAGTTTCAACGAGCTCGGCACCTGCAGAGGGCGCAGCTGAGGCATCAACGGCTGAATCCGGCGCAGAGGGAGCGGCTGACGCGGCGGCAGATTCGACTGCGGCAGCGGATACAGGCGACAAGCCCTATTCAGGAGTTACCCTTACCCTTTGGGGAGCGGGAGCGGAGATCGCGGATAACGATGGAACCCAGAAGCTTCTGGCGAAGGCCACTGAAGAGCTGGGCATGACCTTTGAGGTAGAGACGAATCCCACCGGTACAGAGGGAGATAATATTATAAAGACAAGATGCGCTTCAGGGGATCTGCCTGATCTGGTTGACTACAACTCGGGCTCACTCTTTACAGCTTTAAATCCCAAGGAGCATTTCCTGGATATTACAGATGAGCCCATGACGGCTAACTTTGATGAAGCGTTTAAGTCCTGCGTGTCCCAGGAGGGACGTGTATACGGAGCACCCTTTACAACAACCCAGGCAGGTGCTGTAGTTTACTGGAAGCCCGACTATGAAGAGCTTGGACTTTCTGTTCCCAAGACCTGGGACGAGTTCCTTGCCAACTGCGATGCTCTGGAGAAGGCAGGAAAGACAGCGGTTTACATGTCCGGCGGAGATACCTGGACCACACAGGTGCTCTTCCTCGGAGACAACTACAATGTAAATGCGGCCAACCCCAATTTTGCCCAGGAGTTTACAGAGGGCAAGGCAAAATTCGCCACAACCCCCGCGGCACTGGCAGGCTGGAAGAAGTATGAGGATCTGGTAGGCAGATACAACGCAGACTCCTCCGCAGCCAAGTATGAGGATGGCTGTGAGGCAATGGCTAAGGGAGAGGCTACACACTGGTTCATCCTTACCCAGGCTATAGCTTCCATGATACAGAATCACCCTGAGTGCAAGGAAAACATCGGAGTATTCGGAGTTCCCGGAGATGATGCGAATAATGCAGGTCTTACGGTATGGGAGCCCAACGGCTGGTATATCAACAAAGACAGCGCCAATATTGAGGCTGCAAAGGCTTTCCTTGAATTCTGGACCTCACCCGAGAACCTTGACATCTACATCGAGACCTTTGGCGCAAACGGACCCTCCTGCATAAAGGGCTATACTCTTCCCGAGTCGGTTTGCCCCGCAATAAGAGAAGACATGCAGTCCTTCTTCGATGATAATAAGACCTGTCCCGCTCTGGAGTACCAGACCTCGATCAAGGGAGCTACCTGTGAGCAGATCACAACCTCTGCGGCTACCGGACAGATCTCCGGCGAGGAAGCGGCAAAGATGTATGACGATGATTGTAAGAAGTCTGCTGTACAGCAGGGCTTTAACTGGCAGTAAATAAATAGCAATCAGATATTACCGGGGAAAATCCCCATTAATAACTAAGAAATGATCAGGCGGTCGTCCGCAGAGCCTTGCGGGCGGCCGTTTTTAGAAATCAGAAATGGTGACGAAATGAAGACAAAAACACGTGAAAAGACTATGTATTCAATATGGTTTGTAATACCGTCGCTGGTCATTTTTGCCATATTCTTCTTATGGCCCATCATATCATCGCTGTATTACAGCCTTACTGTATGGAATTTCGATACGGCTACCTTCTGTGGCCTTGACAACTTTAAGATGTTCTTTTCTGAGAATTCCTTAAGCTCCTCAGTGCTCCACACACTGATATACGCATTCTTAACAAGCGCGCTGAAGGTTGTGCTGGCATTTTTCATAGCCATCTTCCTCTGCAGCAAGATAAAGACCAAGGATTTTATACGTTCGTCAGTGTTTTTCCCGAATCTGGTGTCGGCCATGGCAGTGGGACTTACCTTTTCCTATCTCATGCATCCCACAAGGGGCTTCTTTAACGTAATCTTAAACAGCCTGGGCCTTGCTTCAATAGACTTTCTCGGGGATCCCCGTTTTGCTCTGGCAAGCGTTATACTGACTGATGTATGGAAGGGCTTAAGTATCTCGGTGGTTATCTATATCGCGGGGATACAGTCCATAGACAAGACCTACTATGAGGCGGCGCAGATAGACGGAGCATCGGGATGGCAGCAGCTGGTAAATGTGACGCTTCCTCTTGTGGCACCGGCGCAGAACTCCATAATAATACTTTCCCTTATCGGGGGCTTAAGAAGCTTCGACCTTATCTGGGCCATGACCGGAGGCGGCCCCGGCTTTGCAACTGATGTAATGGCATCAGTGATCTACAAGGAATATGCCTATGGCTTCTATGGGCTGTCTACAGCGGGCAACGTTATAATGCTGATACTCATTTCCATCATCGCATTTCCGCTGCAGCATTTTCTCAATAAAAGAGAGGAGGCCATACAATGAAGAAAAAGAAAGCACTGTATATACTGGGAGATATAATCGGACTTATCGTCACAGTGTTTGTATTTATAATCCCGTTTTACTTTATGCTGGCTAATTCCTTTAAGACGGAAAAGGATGCCAACCTTTTAAATATGGAGTGGCCCTCGATAATCCATCTGGAAAATTATATAGAGGTGTTTTCCAAGGCTAACTACCAGCTGGTGACGGCATTTAAAAACAGCCTTATCCTGACGTTCTTTACAGTACTGGGGCTCATTATCACGGGAGCCATGGCGGGCTATGTCATACAGAGGAGGCGGGATAAGACCATGGGAGCTATACAGTGGCTTATCATGCTTGGGCTTATGATACCGGCTTCCATACTGCCTACCATTAATCTCCTGCAAAACCTCCACATCTATAAGACGATGTTTGGGATGATCATGATAGAGATAGCGCTTCAGACTCCTTTTACGGTAATGCTTTTCAGGGGATATATGGCTTCGATACCGAAGGAGCTGGAGGAGGCGGCCAGGATTGACGGCTGCAGCAACTGGCAGATTTTCTGGTATATCATAAATCCGCTCTTAAAACCTATCCGCGCAACGGTTATAATACTTACGGCGGTCAATACCTTTAACGACTTTACCAACCCGCTGTACTTCCTGCCGGGAGCGGAAAATACCACGGTACAGCTGACGCTCTACAATTATAAGGGACAGTTCAAGAGCAGCTACAACCTGCTTTTTGCTGACATCATCCTTATCACTGTGCCGATGCTTATAATCTTCCTTATATTCAATAAAAAGATAGTAGATGGCATGGTTTCGGGTTCGGTAAAAGGTTGACATAAATCTGCTAAATATATCTTTAAGTCAGGAGCTGTTCCTTAGGAGAGTGCCTTGAAATACCAGACCAGGATAATCCTTTATTACATGAGTATAGCTGCAATATTCAGTCTGCTGCTGGGAATAGTCATTTACAGGATCAGCAGCGGCTATGAGCAGAGCAGCCGGGCCAATGAAGTAGCAGTCAGCTCCCGGCAGCTGGTAGCGCAGATCGAGGACAGGATGGACAGGATGGATGCAATCATCAATTACATTCTGTCTGATCCTGCCGTCCTTGACAGCATAGGCATCCTGGGGCTGGACGGGGACGGGAAGCTGCCGGCCCCCTATGTGGCGGAGGCGGAATCGGAGATACTCTCAGGCATAAATACAGACTATATCATCCGAAACACCCACAGGACGGTTTTTTACAATCAGACCGGGCATGTGCTGTCCAGCTATGTCAGCGACATTTCGAATCAAAGGCTGAACGGTAATTATTCTGCAGCTGATGTCCCCTATCTTAAGGAGGCGGAGGCGGCAAAGGGGAAGACCGTCATCATAGGACCCCATGAGGACAGGTGGGGAATGTATGACGGCAGCGAAGTCTTCTCACTGATAAAGGCTCTCCAGGGCTACAACATGGGTTATATCGAGACGGAAAATACCCTTGACAGCCTTAAGGATCTGGATGTGCCGGATGAACAGACGGAGTATGCGGTATTTATTAACGGAGAGGAGCTTCTGTTTTCCGGAAACGATGCCTATGATGAAGCTTTTTTGAGGGAGCTTCTTAAGCAGTATGAGGGAGCCCCCTTCAGATCCCGGGGCTTTATCTGCGCCTCAGACGCCTCAAAGCTCTATGACTTTAAGGTACTGGCGTTAAAAAATGAGTCTGCGCTTAAGGACGAAAAGGGGACACTGCTTCTTACCGCCGTACTTTCAGCCCTTGCGGTATTTACCGCAGGACTTATTTTTGTGATAATTCTTTCGTATGCTCTTGTAAGGCCTGTAAAGGCCCTGCGAGGGGTCATGGAGAAGACCAATCTGGAGAATATGCAGCTGGTGGCGGCTGATACGGAGCTTGACAGGGGGCCGGATGAATTCAGGCAGCTGGCGGCCAGCTATCAGGCCATGACGGAGAGGCTCGACAAGGCCGTGCAAAACGAAAGACGGTCAGCCATTCTTACGCTGCAGGCTCAGTTTGATACCCTGCAGACACAGGTAAATCCGCATTTTATTTATAACGTGCTCAATATCATATCCGCAAGAGGGGTTTTGGACGATGATGAGGCAATATGCCAGATGTGCGGTTCCCTGGCTGAGATGCTTCGCTATTCCACTTCCAATAAGGAGCGCTATGCCTTTGTATCGGCAGAGCTTAAATATCTGGAAAACTATTTTTATCTAATTAAGGCCAGGTACGAGGACCGCTTTGAATACGGAATGAATATTGACGAGGCGGTAAAGGATAAGCTGATACCCAAGATGGTGCTGCAGCAGCTGGCGGAGAATTCCCTTACCCACGGCTTTGAGGACCATGGGGGACTGATGCGTATAGATATTCAGGGGCATGCCGATGAAGCGGGCTGGGAGATCACGGTAAGCGACAACGGAGCAGGCTTTGAGGAGGAAAAGCTGAAGAACCTGCAAAAGAAGCTGGAGGAGACGAGGGAGAACGTGCTTGGAGGCGGTGCCGTCATAGAGCTGGAAATAGGCGGAATGGGAATAGTCAATACCTATGCGAGGTGCCTTATGCTTTTCGGGGATAGGCTTATATTTACAATGGAAAATACCGGAACAGGGGCTAAGGTGACGGTAGGAGAACGGGGATAGATATGTATACGGTACTGGTGGCGGAGGATGAGCCGCTTGCGTTAAAAACCATATGTTCAATAATCGAAAAGCACTGCAAGGACTACAGGATCCTCTTCCAGGCGGAAAACGGTGCGGAGGCGCTGCGGATGATACGGCAGCTGAAGCCGGATCTTGTGATCAGTGATATAAAGATGCCAAGACCCAACGGGGTGGAGCTGGCTGCCATAGTCAGAGAGGAGCTGCCGGACATCTGCTTTATAATAATAAGCGGCTATCAGGACTTTGAATTTACCCAGAGTGCTATCCGCTCGGGGGTTACGGATTACCTCTTAAAGCCGGTGATGCCGGATACCCTGAAGAATTCCCTGTCACTGGCCGCACAGCGCATACGCAGGATACAGTACAGGGCCAGAAACAGGCTTTTAGGCAGACTGGCGAGAGGGGAGACAGTGGACAATGACCGGATGAAGCACTATTTTCCCTACGACAGGTATTACGGAGCCCTTATCCGTCATAACGGCCTGCCCAGGCGTTTTTATATAGATTCCAGGGACGAGGTCTATTCGGATATCGATGAGCAATATATCGTTTTCGGACGTGATGAGATGGAGGGGCTGTATCTTATACCAGAAGAATTTATCTCAGGGGATGAGCTTGCCTCCTACATGGAGAGGATAGGGAGGGCGCAGAATCCAAGCGGTTATTTTACCCTTATCTACGATGGAAGCTGTTTCCCGGCAACACTGATGCAGGAGAAGATAAGGGAGCTCTACAGGGCGCTGGACTTAAACAGCACCTTGGGCCTTAATCAGAGCATAGATTTAGGGAAGGGCCAGGGAGAGGATAAACTTAAGGGCAATGACAGGCAGGAGCTGGAGAACGTGCTTCAAAGGATAGAGTCGCTTTCGGGAGCCGGGAGACTGGATAACCTGCGAAATGAGATCAGGGCCGCAAATGAAAAATGGGCGGCTGAAAGAAAGCCGCAGCTTTGGATGGAGAATTTCATAAGGGAGGTCATTTCGATCCTTCGCCGCTACGATATTCTGTCGGTTCCCTTAAATGAGTGCGAATATTTTCTGGGAGAGGTTTTCGGGACCGTCTATGACGTGGATAGCTTAAATGACAGTCTTCTGGAGATATTTTTCGGAGGGGAGGAAAATACCGTGTCCCAGAAGGCCGGCTCCAGGGAATATTTTGACCAGATAGCTAGGTATCTGGATATCCATATACACGAACCCCTGACCCTCCAGGAGATCTGCGATAAGTTTTCCATTTCACAGGCATATATGAGCAGGATTTTCAGAAAATATACCTCAAATTCCTTCAATAAATATCTGACGGAAAGGAGGATGCTGAGGGCCAGGGAGATATTTTCACAGGAGCCTGATATATATATAAAGTAAACTCGTGGTCTAAAAATAGTGTACCCCATGTACCCCATGTGGGGTTATAACCCATGGGGTACAGTCCAAACTCGTGCTGTGTACCCGATGTACCTGATGTACCCGATGTGGATCAGCTGAAAGCGGTAGGATC
>JAGBNT010000098.1 GCA_017634255.1 Lachnospiraceae bacterium | reverse complement strand
AGAGACGTTTCTTAAGTACGAGGGACCCTTGTGCATTGTTGTATCGGGTCTTCTTATATATCTGACCGATACGGATACAGGCATATTCTTTGATGCCATGCACAGTATTTTAAGTGAAAAAGGCGGTTGCCTGCTGACTCCTGACCCGGAGTCGGAACGTTTTTTTATGTCAGCATGGCAGGCGGTATGCGCAGAGCGCTTCATCGATGTGATGATGAGTTTCGAGGAATCAAGGCCATGGAGGGATAAATTGCAGATAGACAATACAATGGTCATCGATCCCAGGTGGGATTATGACAGGCTGCGTGAAAAGGCAAAAGTTTTTCTTGCAGCACATGGACTCGGGGTGAGCCTCCTTCCGGCAGACAGGTATGTGCCGGATTTTTCGGAGGAAATTGATAACTTTGCATTATCCGGGGATGAATTAAAAAGCGCCTTTAAGACACTGTCATACTGGAAAATTACGCCCATTTGCGACGGGGCCGGCATTGAAAAACGGCTTACAGGGAAAGCAAATTCATTTAGCCCACGGCTTAGAGGGCAGACCCTTATCTTAAAGCTTGCAGGAAGGGTCGACAGTCAGTCAGTTCCGGCATTATCGGGGCTTTATGACGTATATAAGGATGTATGCAGCAAAGTGGAGATCGACTGCAGAGAACTTAAGTATATTTCATCGATGGGACTTAGGGTGCTTACCTCAATGGCAAAGCGCTGTGCCGTCTCAATGTACGGAGTTAAAGAAGCTGTGGGAGAGATCCTTTCACAGACGGGACTTGATACCTTTCTTGATATATCGTCGTAACTGTTCAGAACCTCCTGGGTTCAGAACAGTTACGGAAGCCCGCAATTAAGATTTGCTTCGCAAATGGGCGGGCTTCCTGCTAAATATACTCTTTTGCACGCCCTCAGCAGCAAGTGCTTCGGGCTGTTATGAATAGTTACATTTCGTCAAAATCGATACATGAGGTACTGTGATAAATGACATCAGCGGTATGGGATTTTTCGGCCTTTGGCCTTATGGCAACAAATGATGACAGATACAATGGTTATAAGATAAATGAAGATGGCTCCGTAAGTGTATGGAGCGTTGGCAACAGAGGCAAGCTTAATCTGCCGTCCACTGACGGCCTTTCTTTTTACTATACTAAGATACCCTCAGATAAGTATTTTTCCCTGACTGCAACGGTAAGGGTCGATGAGTGGACTTTTACAAATGGTCAGGAAGGCTTCGGCCTCATGGCTGCCGACAGGGTGGGAGAGCATGGGTACAGCGGCTCGTTTTGGAACAATTCATATATGGCTGCCTGCGGAAGACTCAAATATTATGGTGAGAGTGCTGATACATCCTCAGAAGCGCAGCTTATCACAATGAGACTGGGTATAGGAGCCAGGGAAAAGACAGGGGTGACCGCCGAAATGCTGCCGAAGCTCTCGACCGGGATTCCCAATGACATGCGAAGCTCCTATGTTACACGAGTGTTTACGTTGGAGAGAAGCTGTGAAAGCATGGGGGAGGGCATATACAATCTCTTCGGAAACGAGACCAGGGCTCTCGCAACAGGTACGATAGACGACCCGATTACAGAGGTCACCTTAAGAATACGCAGGAAAAGGTGCGGGTATGAGATAAGCCGTCTCGACACGGATGGAAAGGTGCTGGGAACAAAGAATTTCTATCATAAGGATGCTCTGTCCGTTCTTGACAGGGAATACATTTACGTTGGCCTTTTCGCAGCGAGATCGTGCAGGGTCACATTCTGGGATATAAAGCTAACCGTATCGGAAGCATATCCTGAGGAAAACGAGGAGATACGGATAAATGAGTATATCTATCCTCATTGTAAGCTGCTTTCTTCCACGGTGTCCAATCGCTTCATTTATACCTTAAGCTTTGAGACCAATGCCGACGGAGAATGCAGCATAGTAAACAGACGCTCTGATAAGGTCTTAACCTCCATTCAGGTAAAGGCAGGAGAAGTCGTAAACTACGGCCTGATGCTGGAAAAGAATGAAAATCCATTAAGGATAGTTTTTGCGCCAGCGAAAGATTACCATCCTGACGGGGATCTGGAAATCGCATTAAAGTCAGACAGGCCTGTCAATTTCGATTTTACCGTATCGTATATATCTTCGAATCCCGAGACGATAATATATGTATCTCCTGACGGGAAGGAGAGTGGGGCCGGCTCCTTAGAGGACCCCGTTGATATAAAATCGGCAGTCATGATGGTCAGGGCCGGTCAGGTGATCGTGCTTAGCCCCGGGAGGTATTATCCGCGCGGCCGCATATTTATAGAGCGGGATGTGAACGGAGCGGAGGATGGCAGGATCGTTTTGCGTGCAGCCGAAGGGGGAAGGGCGGTCATTGATTTTGAAAATAAATACGAAGGCTTTGTATTGGCGGGAAGCTACTGGGATATAAGCGGGATCGATGTTGTCAATTCGGCGGATTATTCGCAGGGTTTAAGAGTCTGCGGACATGACATCACGATAACTGATGTCAGAGCTTATGATAACGGTGAGACAGGAATAATGATCAATACGCTGCTGGATACGGATACCAGAGATCAGTGGCCCCACGATATACTGGTCAGGAATTGCCTCTCCTTTAATAATTGTGATCCTGGCGAGACAAATGCCGATGGTTTTGCAGCTAAGGTGACCTCCGGTCCCGGTATCATCTTTGATAACTGTATTTCGTGCTTTAATGCCGATGACGGCTGGGATCTCTTCGCCAAGTCGGAAAGCGGCCTTACGGCCCCGGTTATAATAAAAAACTGTATATCCTTCAGAAACGGATATGATTTGCAATTAAATAAACGCGGAAACGGGAACGGCTTCAAGCTTGGGGGGACCGGCATCCCCGTAGGACATTTTTTGTATAACTGCATAGCATGGGATAACTGCAAAAAGGGTATCGATACCAACACAAATCCGAAAACCAATATAAAAAGGTGCATAAGCTTTAACAATCATGATGCCAATGTCGGACTGTATTCCTCATATGCCGATAATACGGCTTATTCTGTCTACAGTGTTCTTTCGTACCGTACTGAGGATCTTTGCATAGATGATATTACCGAGTCCGAAGGAACGCAGGACATCGCACGGATGGAAAATAACAATACGTATTACTGGAAGCAGGGAGAAAGCGTCAACAGCGAAGGGGTCAAGGTGCAGGACGATTGGTTTGAAGCTCTTGAGGAGCCTTATATTTCCTCGGAGGATCCTCTGGCTGACCTTGAAGGACTTATCGGAGGCAGCGGGACTATAGAGCTTGGAAAATTCCTGAAATTAACGCCTGAGGCACGGATAGTGCTCGGAAATGGCTGGTAAGGATATGCGTGGTATAGATATAGAGCAATATGCAAGAGAGCTTGTACTGCACTCCAACGGCACCCGTACGGTGTGGAATACGGAATTTATCCGTAAGGGTAAGGAGCCGGCCTGGAATTATTCTGACTGCGTAATGCTCCTGGCACTGTGGAAGCTGGGCGACGCTCTTAAGGATTCTCTTTTTCACGATTATGTGATTGAATATATGGATCACTTTATAGAAAAGGACGGAAATATCCGGACTCTCAATAGAGAGGCCCGAAGGCTGGATGATATTCAGGGCGGATGCGTGCTGCTTTCCCTGTATAAAGGAACGGGAGATGAAAAATACAGGCTGGCGGCAGACAGGCTTAGAGCGGCGCTTGACTTACAGCCCAGGACGGGAGAGGGGAGCTACTGGCACAAGGCCATATATCCAAATCAGGTATGGCTTGACGGTATTTACATGGCCCTGCCTTTTCTGGCGCTCTATGAAAGGAACTATGGAAATGCGGACTTTAAGGATGTGACCCTGCAGATAGAGAATGCGGTAAAGAATATGAGAGATAAGGCTTCAGGGCTTTACTACCATGGATATGACGAAAGCAGGTCAGTCTTCTGGGCTGATAAAAAGACAGGACTTTCCGCTTGCTTTTGGCTCCGCAGCATTGGATGGTTTGCGATGGCGCTGTCGGACCTTACGGAGATATTGCCGGCGGGCGGTGACAGGGATGTGGTGACAGGGGCCCTTAAGGATTTGATGCAGAGCATCAAAGACTACCGCGATCCTCAAAACGATATGTATTACCAGATACCGGACAGAAGCGATTTTGACGGCAATTATACAGAGGTCAGCGGCAGCGCAATGATAGCGTATTCCATGTTAAAGGGTGCGCGCCTCAGGGTCCTTCCGGGCGAATATGGAGAGTACGGCCGTCGCACGTTTAATGGTATAGTCAGGAAATACCTGAGCGTTGACAGAGAATCGGGTGAGAGTCACCTTGGCGGAATTTGTCTTAGCGCCGGTCTGGGGCCGGAAAGCGATAGAAGGCGTGACGGAAGCCCTTCGTATTATATTTCAGAGCCCGTGGTGAACGATGATGCCAAAGGAGCGGCACCATTTATTATGTGTTATACGGAACTGATAGCTTAGGAGGATATTTATTTGGACGGTAAGACGATACTGGTAACAGGCTCACCGGGCTTTATAGGCGCGCACCTTGTGATAAGACTCCTTGGGGAGCTTTCGGGAGCTACGGTAATAAGTCTGGATTCTATGAATGATTACTATGATCCGGCCCTTAAGGAATACAGATTAAAGGAGATTGAAAAGGCCGCCGCAGCAGGCAGGTCAGAGCATATTTTTGTACGCGCAGATATTACGGATAAAGAGGCGCTTCACGGGGTGTTTGCCTCATACCGGCCTCAAATTGTCGTCAACCTGGCGGCTCAGGCGGGAGTGCGTTATTCCGTTGAAAATCCCCGAACTTATATAGAGTCAAATATCCTCGGGTTTTTTAATGTTCTTGAAGAGAGCAGGTTATATGGAGGGGTGGAGCATTTGATTTACGCGAGCAGTGCTTCCGTTTACGGGCATAACGGCAAGGTTCCATTTGAGACAGAGGATAAAACCGATACCCCCTTATCAGTATACGCGGCCACCAAAAAAACTGATGAGCTGCTTGCCTACTCATATGCCAGTCTGTACGGTCTGCGGTGTACGGGTTTAAGGTTTTTTACTGTGTACGGGCCTTTAGGAAGACCGGATATGTTTTACTATAAGGCAGCAGAGAGTCTATGCAGAATGGAGAAGATAAAGCTCTTTAATTACGGAGATATGAGGCGGGATTATACCTATATCGACGACGTGGTTGAGTGTATCATAAGGCTTATGAGAAAGGGACAGGTAGAAAAGAGGAACCTTAAGAAGGACGGGTCGAGTACACCGCCGTATGCTATATATAATATCGGAAAGGGGCATCCTGAAGACATGGCTGTGTTTATTGAGATTCTTAAGGATGAACTTCTTAAGGCAGAGCTTCTTCCCAAAGCTTATGATCTTGATGAGCTTGTGGAGCTGGCCCCGATGCAGGCAGGTGATATGAAAGAAACCTATGCGGACAGCTCCGTCTTTGAAGAGGATTACGGCTTCAGGCCGAAGACCTCCTTTAGGGATGGGATTCATTCCTTTGTGAACTGGTATAAGGATCATCGTAAAAAGAGAGCCTATGAATGATTGGTTATTTCGGCCTGACGACAGGCAGGACAGTATCGAATATCATGAAAACGGAGATGTTACCATCCATTCCGTAACGGGGAAGCTCTGCCCCTTTGACCCTGACAGGTTCTCTTTTTACTACCTTAGGATACCGTCGCATTTGAATTTTACCCTGAGTGCAAGGATGGTGGTCGATAGCTGGCTTTATACGAACGGGCAGGAGGGCATGGGGCTGGCGGCACTTGACCGTATAGCTGTGGACGACGATGCCTCATTCTTTTGGAATAACCTGCTGACCGTAGGGGCGGGGAAGGTTAAATGCCGCATTAAAGACAAGGACGGCAGCTCCAAGGGAGTGGGAAGCATCTATCTGCAGCAGGGCCTTTGTGCAAGAGAAAAGACGGGGCTCAGGCCGGATACATTACAGTATTTTTCGGGCAATACTCAGGGGGAGGAGCTATGGAATCTCTATGAGACAAAAAGCTGCCCGCTTATCGTGCCTGACCTTGCGCATTGTCCCGATTTAGAGAACAGAACCTTTAAAAGAATAAATCTTATAGGCAACAGGAGCGGTGAGAGTGCACCGACGCTGGATGAGCCGCTTACATCCTTTATGCTGTCGATTGAAAAGACGGATGAAGGATATATCCTGTCCTATACGGATGAAGGGGGTAACGTATCGAAATATCTATGCGATTCTCCGCTTGCCCTGGAGCAGCTGGATTCTTCGTTTGTCTATGCAGGGGTGTTTGCTGCGAGAAATGTTACGGTCACCTTCCGCGATATAACGCTTAGAACTTCGGAAAGAAGAGCAGTAAGTGAAATACGGGTTTCCGGGAAGGAAGAAAAAACCGATAAAAAGAAGGCTTCGAAGAGCAGCAGGGAGAGGAATACTTCCTTCCAGGGCTTAAAGGAGATCTACGTTTCTCCCGACGGCTCTCCCGGCAACAGCGGGGCATCGCCCGAGGCTCCGGTAAACCTGCAAAAGGCTGTGACGGGAGCGTGGCCGGGACAGGTGATAAGGCTGCTAGGCGGAAGTTATATCATGAAGGAGGGGCTCACCATACCCTCTCATATAAGTGGGAGAGAGGGCTGTCCGATCGTACTGGCGGGTCAATCAAAGAACCGCCCCGTTATCGATTTTGCAGGAACGGGGAGGGGGTTCATGCTGCTTGGAAGCTACTGGCAGCTTTCCGGCTTTGATGTAAGGAGAAGCGCGGACGGCTGCACAGGTCTCCGCTGCTGCGGAAGCCACAACCGGCTTAGGGATATACACACCTACGAGAACGGGAATACCGGTCTTCAGGTGAGTGCAAAGGGGATAAGAGTTCCGAGGTCCGAGTGGCCCTCAGATGT
>JAGBNT010000097.1 GCA_017634255.1 Lachnospiraceae bacterium | reverse complement strand
TCAGTATATCTTCGTCGTCAAATATCCCCTTAACCTCTTTATTGTCCAGCATGTTTTCGAAAAGGGACAGGGCTTTACCCGCGGTAAGGATAAACTCGTCCTTATCCACGTTCTCAGCGAAATCTCCGTTATATTCACCGAGGGCATTGAGGAGCTTTACAAGCTTTCCGAGCATGGTAGCTGCCCTGGTAGGTATTCTCCCGGGAAATTCACCCTCCTTAACGGCAGCTCTTAGCTTCTTCCTGATGCCTGCGATTCTCCCGCTGTCAAGAAACGCGCTGTACATATCCCTTGCCCTGTCGACCAGATTATGCGCCTCGTCAACCAGTACAAGCTCATTTCCATCCTTTCCCGGGGCAAAATAATCCGATAGACAGGCTCCGGGATCAAAAACATAATTATAATCACAGATTACTGCATCGGTAAAAGTGGCAAGGTCCAAAGCCAGCTCATATGGACATATCCCAGCCTTCTCGGCAGCATTTGAAAGAACCTCCCTGCTGTATGTATTGACTGTAGTAAGGAGCTCGTAGAGGACGTCATTTACCCTGTCGTAGTGCCCCTTCGCATAGGGACATTCATCAGGATTGCATTTCATATTATCATTCAGGCAAACCTTTTCCCTACCGGCTATAACAACCGTTTTTATTTCCAGTCCCTTAGAGATCATAACCTCAAAGGCTTCCACCGCAGCCCGTCCGGTAACGGTTTTGCCCGTAAGATAAAATATCTTATCCGTCCTGCCCTCTCCTATGGCTTTAACAGCCGGAAAAGTTACCGACAGGGTTTTACCTACTCCTGTAGGAGCCATTAAAAACAGCCGTTTTCTATGATAAATGGTCCTGTAAACATTTGCTGCCAGCTCCTTTTGACCCTCCCTGTAGGGATAGGGGAACTGCAGTTCAGAGGCAGATTTATCGCGAACCTTTTTCCATTTGACGATAAATCTCGCCCACCGGTCATATTCATTTATAAGCTCTTGGAATAATTGGGTTATTTCTTTGAATGTATAAGAATAATGGAAATACTTTATTTCCATCGTATCAATGCTGCAATAGGTCATCCTTACACCTATTTCAGTTAAGGCTCTGTCCATTGCAACAATAGCCGCATATACCCTTGCCTGCGCAAGATGCACCTCACGGGGCTCCTCCAGATGCTTAACGTCTCCGTAAACAGTTTTGATCTCGTCTACGATAATCTGGGAGCCGGAGGTAATAATGCCATCAGCCCTGCCCTCAACCACCAGCTCGTACTCATCAGCCTCATATACGTACTTTAAAGGAACCTCGGCACGGTAGTCGTACTCTTCACCGCTCTCCTCCTCCTGAAGCTTTCTGTGTATCATGGAGCCCATCTGCATAGCCTCTACGGAGGAGGCTGAATGTCTTCTATCTATATCACCGCTTCTAAGAATGAACTCTACTAAATGCCGGACCGAAATGGAAATACTGTCGTTCATTTATAACAGTTATTATTTTATAATAATCTGAGCCCGTGAGCCCTTGAATACGCCACATCCTCCAGCTTCCATACACTGCTGTGAACTTCTCCTATATGTGCCTTTCTGAGGAAATACATGCATATTCTGGACTGTCCGATACCGCCTCCGATGGTAAGGGGAAGCTCGCCCCGGATGAGTGCCTGCTGAAATTCCAGCTTTGCCCTGTCGGGACAGCCGGCCTTATCCAACTGCTCAACCATGGACTTTTCGTCAACTCTGATTCCCATAGAGGAGATCTCAAAGGCGCAGTCCAATACAGGGTAGTAAAGAATTATATCCCCGTTAAGGCTCCAGTCATCATAGTCCGGAGCACGTCCGTCGTGAGGCTCGCCGTTGCTGAGCTTGTCTCCTATCTGGGAGACAAAGACGGCACCCTTATCCTTTACATATGCCTTTTCGCGTTCTTTCGAGGAGAGGGAGGGATACATATCCAAAAGCTCCTGAGAGCTTATAAAGGTTATCTGCTCAGGGAGCATCGGTGTGAGAAAATCATACTTCTCAGCCAGGTATTTCTCGGTTTTCCTTAATGCCTCGTAGACCTTTTTAACCGTAGAAACAAGAGTATCATAAGTTCTGTCCTCACGGTTTATCACCTTTTCCCAGTCCCACTGATCGACGTATACAGAATGAAGATTATCTGTATCTTCATCCCTTCTTATAGCCGTCATATCGGCGTAAAGCCCTTCTCCTGCCGAAAACCCGTACTGCTTAAGGGCATATCTTTTCCACTTGGCAAGAGACTGTACTATCTCCACCACCTTGCCCTCGTCCTTTGTATCAAAGCTGACAGGACGCTCTACACCGTTTAAGTTATCGTTCAGACCGCTTTCAGGCTTAACAAAAAGCGGAGCCGATACTCTTGTCAGATTAAGCTCGGCTGCCAGTGCTCTTTCAAAAAAATCCTTTACCTCTTTAATTGCCACCTGGGTGGCACGGATATCCATCTGGGGAACATATCCCTCCGGAACAACTATAGACATGATTATCTCTCCTTAATACCCGGTTAATACGACAGAATGTCGTATCCGTCCTCTGTTACCACCAGCTGTACCTCCCACTGTGCCGAAAGGGAACCGTCATCAGTATATATGGTCCAGCCGTTATCCGCATCCTCATATATTTCCTGCCCGCCCATATTGACCATGGGCTCTATTGTAAAACACATCCCGGGAACCATAAGCATCTCTTTTCCGGGCTTAGAAACATAGCTTACCCAGGGTTCCTCATGGAAATCCAGACCGCAGCCATGACCCCCAATCTCTCTTACGACAGAATAACCCTGTGACCTGCAAAATTCATTGATGGCTGAGCCCATATCCCCGAGAAATCTCCAGGGCTTAACCTCATCCAGACCTATCTGGACGCTTTTTTTAACGTCCTCAACAAGCTTTCTTGCCTTGTCGTCCACATTCCCTATCATGAACATTCTGGAGGAATCAGCATAATACCCGTTATATATAGTGGTGCAATCCACATTGATTATATCTCCATCCATGAGGATGTCCTCTTCGGACGGGATACCGTGACAGACCTGATCGTTAACTGAGGTACAGCAGCTCTTGGGAAAGCCTTCATAGCCCAGGGTCGCGGCAGTACCGCCGAACTCCTTTGTTTTCATAGCCACCCAGTCGTCTATCTCCTGTGTAGACACGCCCGCTTTGATATGCTCCGCTACGTAATCCAGTATGGCTATGTTCCTCTTTCCACTCTCCCTGATGCCTTCTATCTGTTCCTTTGTCTTTATTATCTCATGCTCGGGAACCTTATGCCCCAAAAGCTTGAATGAAATTATCTTTTCATCAAAAGCCAGATGACAGGCTTTATATTTCCTTCCGCTTCCACACCAGCAGGGCTCATTTCTGCCAAGCTGCATCTTAAACCTCCCCCTGCAATTCTTAACCTCTGCATAATTCAAAAGGATAACAGAATTGCAGCTTTACCATTTCTTTTTACAAAATCTTATACATCCTACTGCACTGGAAATAATAATGTATATAACAGACGATATTATAATCTTGGGAATATCAAGTGTCGCATAAAACTGCAGCGACTGAAACTGCGGCGTCAGAAGCAGCTCTCTGATGGCATGCATCGGAGCGATGGCTATACTGTCTGTGGAAAGCAGCATAATAACCCTCGGTATCAAAACGACCAGCAAAGCAAACGCAATATACGCCGTCTTTTTTTTATCAAATAAAAACAGGCACATGTTTGATAATGAAACACCTGCCATTAAAAGAGGAAAAGCATATGCTACATTTTTTATAAAGTCAATCACGACACTGGAATCTATGGTCCCATCGTGTATCTGAAAAACAGCAGTTATTGCTAAAAACAAAACTGTTGTTATAACAGCAAATATGAGCAATAGCAGCCACTCTGCTATTAATTTCCCAAGATATATCTTCACTCTTCCCAGACCTACATTTGAGCGATTCCTTATCCTTGGATCCGGGTATTTTTCTCCGAATACTATATCTGCCAAAAAAATACAGCTGTAATATGGTATCCAAAAGAATCCTTTAGCAAACATGATGAGGTTATAGGCGTAGGTTCCGTCATTTACCCCATACAAAAGATCTCTGAACACGGTTATTGCCAGGTTTGCGAGCAAGCACATCAAAATTATACAGATAAAATAATTTCTGCAGAGCTTCCTCTTAACTGCCTGTTTTAACTCGCTTAATATATAATAAACCATGATAAAAGCTAAACTCCACGAAAAGCCTTAACCCATAGGGTTAAAAACTGTCGTCGACCGAATAGTTCGGTGCCTCCTTCGTAATGTGTATATCATGAGGATGGCTCTCCTTGAGCGAAGCAGCAGATATCCGTATAAACTTCCCGTCCTTTTGCAGCGTTTCTATATCCGGCGCACCGCAATATCCCATTCCGGAACGCAGACCGCCTATGAGCTGGAAGATGGTATCCTCTACAGAGCCCTTATAGGGAACCCGTCCCTCTACGCCCTCCGGTACCAGCTTCTTCGCGCCCTCCTGGAAATATCTGTCCTTACTGCCGTTCTCCATGGCTGCAATAGAACCCATTCCTCTATATACCTTATATTTACGTCCCTGATACAGTTCAAACTGACCGGGGGCTTCATCACAGCCTGCAAACATTGAGCCCATCATGACCACGCTTCCCCCTGCCGCTATAGCTTTTGTAATATCTCCCGAATACTTGATTCCTCCGTCAGCAATTATAGGTATTCCCGCCTCCCTTGCCACTTCGTAGCAATCCATAACGGCTGTTATTTGCGGTACTCCTATACCTGCAACTACACGGGTCGTACAGATACTTCCGGGACCTATACCCACCTTAACCGCATCGGCGCCCGCGTCAATGAGAGCCCTAGTTGCCTCTCCTGTAGCCACATTACCGACAATTACCTGTAAGTCGGGGTAGTTCTTCTTTACCTCCGAACATACCTTGATAACATTGTCGGAATGACCGTGGGCAGAATCGATGACTACGCAGTCCACCTTTGCATCCACAAGGGCTGCAACCCTCTCAAGGAAGTTTGCGGTAATGCCTATGGCGGCTCCGCAAAGCAGCCTGCCCTGATCGTCCTTTGCCGAAAGCGGATACTTGATCTGCTTTTCTATATCCTTGATCGTAATAAGACCTTTGAGATTTCCCTCCGAATCAACAATCGGAAGCTTTTCCTTTCTGGCACGCGCCAATATTTTCTTCGCCTCGTCGAGAGTAATTCCCTCAGGAGCCGTTATCAGCCCCTCTCCTGTCATACTCTCCCTGATTTTTTTGGTGAAATCCTCTTCGAATTTTAAATCTCTGTTTGTGATTATCCCGACCAGCTTTCTGCCTTCTGTTATCGGAACTCCTGAAATCCTGAACTTATGCATCAGATCCTCGGCATCCTTTAAGGTATGCTCGGGTGAAAGGAAAAACGGATCTGTTATTACTCCGTTTTCTGAACGCTTTACCTTATCCACTTCGTCAGCCTGCTGCTCAATGGACATATTCTTATGGATAATTCCTATACCGCCCTGTCTTGCCATGGCTATTGCCATGTTATACTCAGTAACAGTATCCATTCCGGCGCTCATCATCGGAATGTTGAGCTTTATCTTTCTTGTAAGATGTGTGGAAATATCTATTAGATTGGGTGTAACACGTGAATATGCCGGCTGTAAAAGGACATCGTCAAAGGTAATACCGTCACCGATAATCTGACTCATAATTATTTCTCCTCTTTAACAATCAAGAAACTGTATCTTTCTTCTTAAGCTGCTACAAGATATTGTACAGTTTTGTAAACTTTAACAAAAAATACCCTGCCTGTCAACAAAAAAGCCCGTACACCGCAGCCTTTACCGCCTGATTTAAGCGCTATCTTGCACATTTATTAGGATACCGGTCGTATATGGCTTTTATTATTTCCTCTCCCGGCTCTATCAGTGCATGATCCAGCTTTCCGTTAACACGACAGATCACAACATATCTTGGAACATCCGTCCTGCCCGATGTGAAATCCAAAGTCCTGCCTCCGGCATTTTTGTACGCATCCAGCCGCCCGTCGTTTTCACGGGCTATGAGCTCAACGTCGTTCATGGGATAATTGACGGCATTTTTCCGGCTTTTCCTGGCGTAAATGCAGTCAACGGTAAGCTCACCCGCCACGAAAAGGTATTCAAACTCCACCTCCAGCCTCGGAAAAAAAATGATCCCTGCAACGACACAGCCGACTGCGGGCAGTAAAAATGAGCCGTTAACAAAAAAAGCCAAAACAGCAAACAGGATGGCTGCGGCTATCACACCCGCCTTAATAAGCCTGTCCGAACTGCGCCTTTGCCTTTCTATCCTGTACTCTATCATTACATTATCCATAACTACCTCTTTCCCTCCGGGTCTGCGGTCAACCTTCTTAAAATAAAATATGTCCCCGCGAAGCCCAAAACAACACCTGCAGCCTGCCAGCGGACATCCCCCATAAATTCAAAAATCTCCAGTGAACTGATCAGATAGATAAATATATTTGCACTCCCGTGTAATAGCCAGGAAGCCAGAATAGAATTGAACATGTAAAAGCTATATGCCAGCAGGAGCCCGAAGACAAAAGAATATATAAACTGTATCGTATTCCTGTGGTATATGCCGAAGATCGCCGCAGAGACTATTCCGGCAGTTTTAACCGGAATATACAGGGTCAGCTTATCAAACAATATCCACCGGAAAAGAAGCTCCTCTATGCCCGGCATGACAAAGCCATACATTATAAGTCCCACAGGAAGTGAGTTGGAGAATAAGACCTCGTACACTTCCTCCGTATAGGAAGGGAATAATTCCGTAAGCCTCAAAATACCTATAAGGCAGTTCAGCCCCAGGGCTGCGCATACACCAAGGGGCATAAGCAGCGGCAGCCGCTTATAGTCCAAAGTATGCGTCAACTCCATCAGCCATGCCCTTGGCAAGCTTTGCCTGATAAGAGGGATCCTGCATCGAGGCATCCTCCGCAGGGTTAGTCATATATCCCATCTCTACTATTGTTACGGGCACCCGGCTCCAGTTTATTCCGCTCATGTTATCTGCGATCTTAACCCCCCGGTTCTTGGCTCCCGTTGCCGCGCAAAGTCCGTTCAGAACCGCCTTGGAAAGTGCCTGGCTCTGTGCGGCTATCCCGCTGCAATATGGATTGGACGAAGAGGGCGCGAGCGTCTCCGCTCCGGCAACCGACGAGGAACCCGCTCCGTTCCCGTGCAGCCTTAAGAAAGCCCCTGCTCCCGCATTATTAGCTATCTCCGCTCTCTCTGCATTACTTATATTTACATCGTTGCTGGTACGGCACATCACGACTGTATATCCGCGTGACTGCAGCTCGCTTTGGAGCTTAAGCGCCACATCCAGCGTCAGCTTATACTCCGGCACTCCCGTAGCTACTCCGGTCGTACCTCCGGCAACCTTCGCCTTAGTCTCCGAAGCACCCGGTCCTATCGGCTCCTGTGCGTTATTGCCCTTTGACTGATGCCCTGCATCAATACATACAACCCTGTTGTTGGTAGCGACCGGTGCAGCCGCGGCTGTGCTTTCCGCCGCTGTGCTCTCCGTATTTCCGGTATTGCCCTCTTCCGTTTCAGTTCCTTCCGCTGCTTCTGCAGTTTCTAAAACATTCTCCTCTGCCCCGGGTGTATCAGCGTTAGCTTCATCCGCACTCTCCGCAGCCGCATCATCCAGCGGGGTCTCATTATCCAGACCTCCTGCTGTATCCTCCTCCGCAGGTAGGGAAGCCGACCTTCCAAGGGATGCCTGCCAGTCCGAGCTGTATACATAGGTAGTCGGGATATCCCGTAAAACCGTCTCGGCTCCCGCGCTCGGGATTACAAAATATTCCGCTCCAAACGCGCTCGCTGCCAGTGATAATGTCAATATCGCCAGGCAGACAATAAATCTTATGATCTTTTTCATCTATCCGTTTCCTCCGTGGTGATTCATCATTCTACCACGTTAATATTCTTTTGTCACACAAAATAAGTATTCTTAAACTGATTCTAAACTGTATTTAAACCTCTATTTCTTCATTAAGGGAGACGGAATATATGAGCCTTTGCCGGACGCTCATTCCCGTGATCTGTTCCAGCGCCTTTGAATATAGCTCAAGCTGCTGTGTATATCTGTCCTTTAATATCTGGGCATCCTTCACCCTGTCTGTTTTATAGTCCACTATGACTATCTCCCCGTCTTCGATAAAATATGCGTCTATTATTCCCTGGATCAATACCTCTTCCTCCCGCGGGAAGCTCTTATCCACTTCATCGGCGGGGCTTAAAAAGATAAACGGCTGCTCTCTGAAAAGCTGTTTTCTCTGCCTGGCATCGTCCATTCTTTGCGCCAGACCGGTTACAGCAAACGCATAGATATCTTTATAATTGACCGATCCGGCATCTTCCGCCGTAAGAAATCCTTTTTCAACGAGGGTTTTCAGATATTCAGAGGCATCCTCCGGTCTTTTGATCTTAGTTATGTCAACCTTTTCCAGTGCCTTATGATATGCAGTACCCCGTCTAGCTGCACTGCCCTCTGACCTTGAGGCGCTCTTCCTCCTTACAGCGTCAACGCCATCCCTTTCCTCTTCCTCTTTGGTCAGTATGCGCCCTCCGGTCTCTCCCTCTTCGTTGAAATGCTCCTTGAGCTTCGTTACCGCAGCCTTCATCGGAATAGAATTGATAAGCTCGTGGTCGTCCGAAAAAGTTATCTTATCCTTAAAGAAGCCTGCTGCTTTTTCGTCTCCCTGAGGTTCTTTCTCCAAAGAGAGCTCATTTATTTCCATTTGCCTTTGAGCGGCGTTCCCGGCTGTTATACGCACCGTGTCCTCGAAAAGAGCCTCCTTTTCCTCTATCAGCCCGCTTTCTTTACCGCTCCCCGCCTTATTGAGGCTGTATTTTATATAATCGAAATAGCTGTCGGCGAGTATTGGGCTTACGATATTTTTATTCTTTGCCTGCCCGGGATCATCGAAGACTCCGCTAAGGATAAGCTTCTCCCTGGCTCTCGTCATGGCGACATATAGCACCCTCATCTCCTCTCCCTTGCTCTCTTCTATGAGCTTGTCCGCAATAAGGTTTTTTATCAGCGTAGGCGCTTTAAGGTGCCTTTCAGGATCGATCGAATCCACCCCTGCGCCGAGCTTTGAGTCTATGATAAGTGTTCCGCGGGTATCCTGCATATTAAATTTCTTTTCACAGCCCGTAACAAAGACCACAGGAAATTCCAGTCCCTTGGACTTATGGATGCTCATTAGCTGTATGCACTCTCCCCCCTCTGAGGAGGACGCATAGCTCGTTTCCGTCTCGTATTTTTTAAGCTTTTCTATATACCTCACAAAATGAAACAAGCCGTGGTAGCTGGTTGCCTCAAAGTCCGCAGCCTTTTTTAAAAGGAGCTTAAGGTTCGCGCTTGAGGAGCCTCCCTTTGCAGCCGCATAGGCCTCATAATCCGAGTCCCGTATTATCCTGTCGATAAGATCATGGATGGGTACGTATGCGGAAAGCTCACGATAACCCTTTAGTTTACATAACATCTCCGCGCACTTCTCTATGAGCCTTTGATCCCCTAAAGACCGGTCAGGCTGGTTTTCGAGCAGTTTTCCGTCCTCGCCTGCCTGTCCCATCTCCTTCAGGGCATCTATCAGCATGCCATCTGGCTTTGCGGCACGTATCCTTGCCAGCTCCGCCTCGTTAAAGCCCCCAAATGGACTTATGAGCACCGCCGCAAGCGGGATATCCTGCCTTGGATTGTCTATAACGCTTATAAAATCTATGATCTTTCTAATGACATCATTTTGGAAATATCCGCTTGAACTGGCGGTAAATACGGGTATTCCCTGGTCTTCGAGGATCTTCTCAAACACCTCCGCCCTGTCGGATAATGCACGCATGAGAATGGCTATGTCCCCATAGCCGCACTCCCGCAAAGCCCCGTCGTCGCTTACCATGTAGCTTCCAACGAGCTCCTTTATCCTGCCTGCCACCCAGTATGCCTCCGTCTCCGCCCGGCTGAGCTCATTTTCGGGATCGTTCTCTATGTAATATAATTCGGTGGTGTTGGCTGCTCCGTTCTCCTCGTATACCGCTCCGGTATTGAGTCTCTGGCTGTCATCATAGTCCACTCCTCCCAGCCTCCTGCTCATTACCGGCGCAAAAACCAAATTGACCGAGTCCAGCACTTCCCTTCTGGAGCGGTAGTTGCGCTTTAAATCTATTCTTACGCTCTTCTCCTCGTTTGCATACCTGTCGTACCTGTCCATGAATATTGAAGGTTCCGCCAACCTGAAGCGATAGATGCTCTGCTTTACATCCCCCACGCAAAAATAATTGTCGTCTCTGGCTATGGAGGTCAATATCTCCTCCTGTACCGAGTTGGAGTCCTGATATTCATCAGTCATTATCTCCTCAAAATAGCCCCTGTATTCCTCCGCGGCTCCTGAGCGCATGATCCGTAAGGCATAGTGCTCTATATCCGAAAAGTCCAGTATATTCTTCTCTTTCTTAAGTCCCGAGAACTCCTCTTCAAACCTTAACGTAAGCTCGGAAAACTGCTTGACGGCAGCATATGCCCTCCTGAAATTCTCTTCCTCCTGCCGGGCTGAGTGCAGGAAAAACCGGGTCCGAAGCTTTTCCACTTCCTTTTTCATGGCATTTCTGCATGTCTTTGCCTCCTCGCGAAGCTCGGGCGCTACGCTCTCATCCTTCTTGGCGCTTAAGGCGGTAAAGGTCATGGTGTTAAGCGCCTCTCCTAAAGCCTCAAAGTCCTTAAGCTTCAGCATTTCTTCAAATTCCGACTTTTCCTTTTCAAAGACGGGTGCATAAAAATACGGTCCTGCCGGTCTTTCGCAAAGCTCCATGCCGGTATTGAGGAAATCTATGCAGAGCCTTAGCCCTGACCTTACCGCTTCCAGGATATCTTCATATATATCAAGGGATTTAAGTCCGTCCTCTCCCATCTTGTAGCTTTCAGGGAGATTTTCGAGCCATTCCCTGCTGTCCGGCTTACCCCTTGAAAATTCATACAGGGCAAGAACCGTGTCCTTAATATCGCTGTCATCCCTCTTTAATGAATAAGCGGACAAAAAATCCATAAATTCCGGGGAGGACTCCTCGTAGGCTCTCTCCATAACAGCTTCGAGCCCATCCTCCTTCATCAGGGCAAGCTCTCCCTCGTCCCCTATCCTGAATGTCGGCTCCAGCTCTATCCTGTTGAAATTGTCCCGTATGACCGACAGGCAAAAGCTGTGGATTGTCGTTATATGAGCCATATTTATAAGGTTTCTCTGCCTCAGCACATTCTCGTTTTCAGGGTCCTCCTCGTACCTTTCCTCCAGCGCATCCCTTATCTTCTGCCTCATGCTGGCTGCGGCTGCATTGGTAAAGGTTACAACCAAAAGCCTGTCAATATCCACAGGAGCTTCCTCTGAAAGTATCCTCCTTATGATACGCTCCACCAAAACCGCGGTCTTGCCCGAGCCTGCCGCTGCCGATACCAGGATATTCCTGTTTCTTTCCTCTATGACTCTTTTCTGTTCATCGCTAAAACTGATAGCCATTTTTAACCGATCGATCTTTCCGTATATATTCTTAAAATTTCTTATTTATTTTAAAAAATCTTCTTCAATCTTCTTTCAGCAGTCTTCTCACGCCTGTCTTTCTCATCGCACATATCAGAATACACGCAGTAGTCACAGGGGGTATTTCCGTCATACATGTAGGGGTTTCTTTCAATTTCCCCACCAAATATGCGCTCCTCGCTTTCCTCTGAAATGCGCCTGATATGCTCGGTAAATTTAAGTAATTCCTCCTCCGAAAGCACTGATGAGTATTTCGAAAAATCCCCGTTTGAGAGGAATCCCGCCGGCACAACTCTGGAATTTACCTTCGGCGCGAGTGACTCATCAAAGAGCTTTGCAGCCTCACCGTCGCCATTCAGCACTCCCCTTAGCTTTAATTTAGAGTTGATGGCGTTTTCGATGGTCTCATCGTTCACTGTTCCCAGATCCGCTTCGCTGATGACCGGATCGTCTATATGATAATAAAATATCCCTCCCGGCTTTATCTCCTTGCCCCTGTGGGCTTCCCTTTCAAGCCCCATTGCTCCGTAAAGGTACAAAAAGAGCTGCATATCGAGTCCGTAATAGACCCGGTTTAAGTCAAAGCTCTTGTTTCCGGATTTATAGTCAATTACGGACACATAGACAGCCTCCGAGGTTTCCGAGATATCCACCCTGTCTATCCGCCCGATTATATTTCCTATCTTAAAGGGCTGCTCGAACAGGTCCATTTTGTACCTGCCGCTCTTTTGCTGCATTTTAAGGGTTTTAAGCGTCCGGCGCATTATCCTCTTCATGCGCTGGATAAAATACCGGTTCCTGCCGGAGCCCTTAAGGGCAGCCGCCTCGTTCTCCGCCAGGAATCTCTCCGTTGCCTCGTCAATAACGACTGCGGCTTCCTCCTCATCCAGAGACTCAAAGCTTTCACCCCTCTCCTTAAGTATTCCGGATATGATGCTTAAGACCTCATGCATAAGGCTGCCCAGATCGCGCTTCTCAAAGCCGTATTCCTCCCTCTCCCTGAGCTTTAACGCATATCTTAAAAAATGCTCATAAGCACAGGAGACGAACATCTCGAGCCGGGAGGGCGACAGCCCTGCCCTTCCGCTGTCGGCTCCGTAGAGCACGTTCGCAAGGGTACGGCTTAGGGGATCTGCGGACGAAGGAGCGAATATATTATCCGTGACTCTTTTTATCCAGTCCTCCAGTCCCTGCTCCCTTAGGAAGCTTAAAGCAAATTGTCCTGCAGGATCTCTTAAGGTCTTCGCCGCCAGAGCTTTAACGTCCGAAATGGAATTTAGATCCCTGTCCGCATCCTCGGTGCTCACCCGGAGTACCTCAAGCTCCCTGAAGCATTTTTTTACAGAAGTTATGAAATACGAGCTTCTGGAAGCCGTTCCATCCTCTGCGGCTCCGGAATATGTCAGGGTAAGCTCCTCGGTGGGCTTGGTAACAGCCATGTAAAAATAGAGCTTTTCCGTTCCTATATTTTCGTAGGCAGTGGGCGCAAGGGTAAAGCTCTCGGAGAGAAACTGCCTGTCCATATCGTTTAATATCCCCTTACCCGAATCCTCCGCAGGCACCTTTCCCTCGTTCACCCCGAGGAAATATAGATATTTTATCCCGCTTAAGCGGCTGCGCTTCATGTCCCCTGCCGTAATGCACTTCCTGCCCGGCGGGACCACTCCCACCCGGATCTCATCCAGACCGGCGTTGATCAGCTCCGAGAACTCCTTAAGAGTGACCTCTTCATCAAAGATGAGCTCCCTCATGATATCCAAAAGCGACATGAATTTTTCATATATCTGTGAATACTCGTCAGCCCGGGCTTTATCCCCCTCTTTTTCAAATTTCTCAGCATTTTGTAGTATCTTATCTTCTATTTCCCGGTCTTGCAGGTACTCCTCTAGAATATTGCAGATATCCCCGCATTTAAGCCTACCTGTCGTACTCAGCCTTTCGTACAGCGGCAGCGTCTCATCCATAAGCCTCTGCCTTATGTGATTAAGCTCGCAAAGACCTTCCTCGTCCACTGTCCTTCCCTTGTATTTAAATTCTTTTGAATAACCCGAATAGCCCTTTATTCCGGCTGCGCGAACGTAGTTTTCAAGCTTATCCGTTTCCTCGGCTGTTATCCCGCTCATGGTGCCCTTTAGATAGTGAAATACCGGATCGAAGCCGAAATCCCCCGTCAGAATGTTCAGCAGTGAGCGAATGTATTCCACAAAGGGATTGAGCCGGATGCCCCGGGTCTCATCTATAAAGACCGGCAGCTCCATCCTAAGGGCTTCCTCCTTTATAAGACGCCCATAGGCTGCGGTATCGCTCATCACCACTCCTATCTCCCCATAGCCGCAGACCCCGCGGCTTATAAGCTCCTTTATGCGTCCGAGGGTATATCTGACCTCTGTTCGCGGAGTGTCCGCCTCTATTATCCTGATGCTCCGGTTATGCCCTTCAAAAACACCGTGCCTCTTCCTGAAAATATTCTTTTCCAGAAAATCCAGACAACCGTTGTTTGCGAGCCTTCTTCTTTCGTTATCGTAGAGCTTTATCGTATTGACCTTAATACCGCAGTCTCCGGCAATCTCCCTTAAATGAGCGGTGGAGGTCAGAGGCAGTTCAAAAAGCTCCCCCTCCTCCCCGTCATAATCGAAAGTCACGTAAATATCCTGTGCCCGTCCCATGAGCATTTTTATAAACCTGTACTGTATAGGGGTAAAGCCTGTGAAGCCATCGAAAAATATTACAGCCTCATCCAGAAAGTCGGCGGCTCCCGCCCTCCTTATGGCGGCATCCAGAAGCTCCTCGCGGGTTATATAGCTGCCCTCCATCCTGCGTTTAAATGCCTCGTAGATTATCCTTATATCCTTCAATTTTGCGCAAAGATATCCGCGGGATGCGGATTTTTCGATCATCCTGTCCACATCCCCGGGTAAGATATCATATTGCATAAATTCAGAAATAATGGATTTTATCTCACTGATATAGCCCGGTTTGAGCGCCCCCTCCTTAAAAACTCCCAGCTCTCCGCTGAGCTCCCTTATAAGACCTCTGATAATAAGATTTTTTCCGGTGTCATCCAGAATGACAGACCTGTCTGCACCTGCACTGTCAAATATTCTGTGCGCAAAACGGCTGAAGGAAAGCACATCAATATTGAGGATCCCCTTTCCCGGCATCCTCTGTGCGGTCTGTCGTATCACTCTAAGGGAATCCTGCTCCGGAACCACTATGATAAAATTTTTGCCGGGGGATTGCGGAGCCTCCCGCACCACCGTGGAAAAAAGCTCCTCGGTCTTACCGTAGCCCGATCCGCCCAACAGCAGATTTAAAGCCATATCTAAATCTCATCCAGCTGGCTGAGCCATATCTTAGCCTCCGCATCCGAAGGCATTCTGAGATCTCCTCTAGGCGATACAGCCACTGTTCCCACCTTGGGACCGTCCGGCAGGCAGGAGCGCTTAAACTGCTGGGAGAAAAAGCGCCTGTAAAATATCCTGAGCCATTTAAGAACTGTCTCGCCGTTGTATTCCTCCTCAAAGGCGAGTGAGGCAAGGTCAAATATCTTTACAGGCTCAAAGCCGTAGCGCAGCACATAATAGAGGAAGAAGTCATGCAGCTCATACGGTCCAACAAGATCCTCTGTTTTTTGCGATATCTCTCCGTTTTCCGGCGGAAGCAGCTCGGGACTTACCGGGGTCTCCAGAACATCCCTAAGCACCCTTGACAGTACCTCGCTTCCCGAATTATCCGCTTCATAGCGCACGAGATGGCGCACCAGCGTCTTGGGTACGCCTGCATTTACAGCGTACATCGACATATGGTCACCGTTATAAGTCGCCCATCCTAAAGCAAGCTCCGACAGATCCCCGGTACCTATTACCAGACCTCCCTCGGCATTTGCGACATCCATAAGTATCTGGGTCCTCTCCCTTGCCTGGGCGTTTTCATAGGTAACGTCATGTACGGACTCATCGTGTCCTATATCCTTAAAATGCTGTCTTACCGCCTCCCGGATACTGATCTCGCGAACCTCTGCGCCGAAGCTCTTCGCAAGCTCCAATGCATTATTATAGGTTCTGTCCGTGGTTCCGAAGCCGGGCATGGTTACAGCTATCATGTTCCCTCTTGGAAGTGAGAGCGCATCAAAGGCTCTGACCATAACCAGAAACGCGAGAGTTGAATCCAGCCCCCCTGAAAGACCGATAACAGCCTTCGTCGCTCCCGTATGCTTAAGCCTCTTCTTAAGCCCCATTGCCTGTATCGAAAGTATCTGCTCACAGCGCCTGGACCTTGCAGTCTCATCATCCGGCACAAAGGGATAGCGCTCAGGTCTCTTCTCCGGCTTGAACCCGGCGCTGGTAAGCTCGAAATTCACATGCAGATAATCCTCGTTTATGAAGCTTTCAAATGTATTCATCCGCCGTCTTTCTGCGGAGAGCTTCTGCATATCAATATCGGCATAGGTAATGGAGTTTTCAAACAGCACCGCTTCGCTTAGTATACGCCCGTTTTCAGCTATTATGCTTCCTCCTCCAAAAATGAGATCCTGAGTGGACTCACCTTCTCCGGCGCAGGAATAGACATAGCCCGAGACCAGCCTTGCTGAAAGGCTGGATATCAGGTTTCTTCTGTAATCATCCTTTCCGACCACCTCATCGGAGGCGCTTAAGTTCACTATCAGATTTGCCCCCGCCCTTGCATGTGCGGCTGAGGGATTATCTATGACCCAGGCGTCCTCGCATATCTCTGTCCCCACTATGACCCCGTCATAGCCGTTGGAGCCCTCCAGAAGTATGTTGGTTCCGAAAGGAACCCTGTCTTCACCAATATTTATGTAAACTATTCCCTTCTCACCCTCTGCGAAATACCTCTTCTCGTAAAACTCGGAATAATTGGGTATATTCCTCTTGGGTATGAGCGCCAGTATATGACCCTTGTGTACTGCCGCCGCTACGTTATAAACCTTCCCCCTGAAAGCAAAGGGCAGCCCCACAAAGACAAGGGAATTGCCGGAATATTTTTTTATGTAAACCAGTGCTTCCACGGCTCTGCTAAGCAGCGTCTTTTGTAAAAACAGGTCCCCGCAGGTATACGAGGTTATGCAAAGCTCCGGGAAGACAATTATCTCCGCTCCCCGTGAGCTGGCTTCGCCTATCTTTCCGATTATCTCCCTCTTATTAAATTCAGTATCGGCAACCCTGACCTCGGGAGTGACCGCTGCCACTTTTACAAAACCGTTATGCATAGATACACCTCTCAAATTTCGGGATTTATCCCATTATCTCATCCAGTGCACGGATAAAGACATCCATCTGCTCGTCCGTTCCTACGGAGATACGCAGGTACTCGCTGATCCTAGGCTTATTGAAATATCTGACATATATTCCCTTTTTCTTAAGCTTTTCAAAGATTTCCGAGGCGTGGTATCGTGGATTGGAAGCAAAGATAAAATTGGTGCTGGAATCCGCAAATTCAAAGCCTCTATCCTTAAGCTCCTTTTTTACCCTCTCGCGGGTAGCCTTTACCTTCTCCGTAATCTCTTCAAAATATCCCCTGTCCCTTATAGCCGCCTCTCCCGCTATCAGTGAGGGCATATTCAGCGTGTAGGAATTGACGGAAAACTTCACATCGTTTAAGTATTTAATAAGCTCAGCATCTCCAAAAGCATAGCCAAGTCTCATCCCCGCCATGGCGCGGGACTTGGACATGGTGCGAACCACTACAAGATTGCTGTACTTATCGATTAGATCCAGTACAGTCTCGCCTCCGAAGTCTACATATGCCTCATCGACTATGACAACGCTTTCCGGATTGTCCCTGATTATCGTCTCTATTGTCTCCCTCTTCTCGGCAATTCCCGTAGGCGCGTTCGGATTTGCGATAACTATTCCTCCGTTTTCCGCCCTGTAATCCTTAGGATCGATCGTGAAATCCTCTCTTAAGGGTATCTGCCTGTAGGGTATCCTGTAAACCTCCGCCCATACATCATAAAAGGAGTAGGTAATATCGGGAAAGAGCACCGGCTTATTCCCGTTAAAGAAGGTCAGAAAGCACATCGAAAGCACATCGTCCGAACCGACACCGACAAATATCTTATTCTCATCCACCCCGTAGTACTCTGAAAGAGCCGAGATGAAGCCTGTACATGCCGGGTCCGGATACAGACGGAGCCTGTCGTAATCAGCCTCCCTCAAAGCCTTTATTACTTTTTCGGAGGGCGGATAAGGGCATTCGTTGGTATTGAGCTTTATCACCTTTTCTTTGGGCTGTTCTCCCGGCGTATAGGGTACAACCCTTCTTATATTATCCCTTAAGGCCATATCTTTTTGCTACCCTTTCAAAACCCGGTATGGAATTAACTATTGTCTCGTATGCCACGCAGTAGGACAGGCGAACATAGCCCCCGTAGCAGAAGGAGGTGCCTGGGACCACCAGAATATGTTCCTTTTTACATTCGGCAACAAACTCCTTTTCATCCGGCACAGGACTCTTTATCCACATGTAAAAGGCTCCGTCCGGGCGCACACATTCAAAGCCGAGCCCGGTTAAGGAGTCATATATCTTATCCCTGTTTTTGGCGTAAAAAGCCACGTCAGCCTTTTCATCGATACACTCCGCAACCACCTTCTGGAAGAGGGACGGAGCATTTACACAGCCGATGACCCTGTTTGCAATGGTCACCGCCGCAAAGAGCTCCTCATAGTCCGCCGCCTCCTTTGGAACCACGAGATAGCCTATCCTCTCTCCCGGCAAAGACATGGATTTGGAGAAGGAATAACCCACCATGGTATTATCGTAATAATTGGTGATATAGGGCACCTTAATATCCGTATAGACCAGCTCCCTGTAGGGTTCGTCGGAAATTATAAATATCTCCGTTCCCAGCTCCTTCTGCTTCGCATAGAGGATATCCGCGATCCTCTTTATCGTCTCCTCCGTATAAACTACCCCGGTCGGGTTATTCGGATTATTGATTATGACAGCCCTTGTCTTCTTATTTATCTTGCTCTCAAAATCCTTAAGGTCCGGCTGGAAGGTTTTGGGATCGGGCATTGCCGCCACCAGTACCCCGTCAAAATTAGCCGCGTAATTTTTATACTCCACAAAATAAGGAGCGAAGGTAAGTACCTCGTCACCGGGATTTATTATCGCCTTTAAGGCACAGTTTATCGCGCCCGCAGCTCCCACCGCCATCATGATATTATCCTCGTTAAAATGCGTCCCATGGCGCCTGTTCAATGCTTCCGCTATTGTCCTTCTGACCTCGGGATAGCCTGCATTAGCCATATATCCGTGGATTTTCGAGGATTCTGAGGTATCGAGCAGCCTTTTAGCCGTTTCCCTGACCTTCTCCGGTGCGGGAACATTGGGATTTCCCAGTGAGAAATCGTAGACATTTTCCGCCCCGTATTCCTTTGCCATCCTCTGTCCCTCTTCGAACATCTGTCTGATGACCGAATTATTGTTTACAAGCCCCTTCATTTTTTCAGATATCATTGTATGCCTCCTTGCCGTTGAGTACTTCAAATTTTTTCCAGTATTTAAACAGAGCCTTTCCGACTATCCCCTCTCTGGACAGGTAGGGATTTTCCCAGTATCTCGAATCCGCCGAATTGTTCCTGTTGTCCCCGAGCATAAAGAAATGTCCTTCCGGCACCTCATAGGGTCCGAATTTTCCCTCTGTCTTCACCGTTAGATACGGCTCGTTTAAGATCTCGCCGTTTATATAGACATTGCCGTCATGGATATCGACTATCTCTCCCGGAAGCCCTATGACCCTCTTGATGAAAAGGATCTCCTCGTTATCGGGATATTTAAAGATAATTATATCTCCCCTTGCCGGATCGGTATTCTTATAGGAAAGCCGCGATCCGATAAGCCTGTCCTTCGCCATTATGGTAGTTTCCATGGACTGCGTAGGAACGGTTGCGTTGACTATCAGCACCTCCGTGATAAAAAGCGCCGCCGCCGCCGCGATCACTACTACCATAATCCATTCAAAAATCTCTTTTATTATTTTCTTAGACATATAAAATCTCCATCTGCGTGAATCAAAGGTTGTATCTCTCCTTCAGCGCTTCCGTAAATTTTAAAGCCCCCCTCCTGTTTAGGTGATTATTATCCCCGAAGCAGTCAGCTTCATAACGCGGCAGCTCTTTTACAACCGTAATCTCCGGATATCTTTCCGATATCTGATCCAAAAATTCCATGTACCCGTCTATAAATTCCGGCTTTATGCTGTCATAGGAGACGGGATTTAGCGGTCCCTGTTCTATCGTGACCTCCACCCCTTCCTCCTGCAGCCTGTCCAAAAGCCTTTCAAAGTATTTGATCAGCAGCTCCGACCTTTTAAAAGCTTCTTCATGCACCTCGTAGCTGGGCTCGTTATTGCTCTCCTCAGTCCCGAAAAGGGTAAATCCAAGTTCATCCCTAACCTGTGCAAGCCTTTCCCTGTTAGCTTCTCCGTTTCCTCCCGGAAGGGATTCATAAAAAGCCGCCAGATACTTGGACGGAAACCTCAGCTTATATGAAATAACATCAGTTATCCATCCTTTATATGCAACCTTCTCCTCTCCCATCAGTCCTCTCGCCTCTTTAGCCGTCTCCACTATCTGCCCCACGCTAAGATAATTGTAATACAGGGTCTGATTATAATTGTCAATGTCGTAGAAATGGTAGGGGGCAAAGATAATAAAAACCGATTTCGGAGGTTCATGAGCCTTTAAATACCTGTCCAGGGCATAATACATCTCTATGGGCGTGCAGCCGCCTATTGCGATATTATATGTATTTCCGCTCTCATCCAGCACCGCCGGCATAACCCCGGATTTTGCGCGGGAATCGCCTATGATAAGCCTGTCGTAATCGCGTACCTGCTCCCCTTTTCCCGTTACCAGCTGCTTTTCCTCCGCCCACATGGGATATTCCAGCGTCAGATAATCCATGGGCTTCAAAGCCAGATATACCATCATGAAAAGGAGCGGCAGTCCGAGAAGTATTAAATTTCTTATAAGTCTAAGCTTGCAGCTCATCCCCCGCACTCCGATATATTATCTTATATCAAAATTGAAAATAGATAAAGCTCTGAGCACCTATATTGGTACTCATAAGTATCATCACCACCATGCCGTAATACAGCACCCACCTGACGGCAGCTTTTGAGGCGATAAGCACCTTCTGCGGCTGGCGCCCCCGCTCTCTGATAATATCCACAACGAGCAGTATCATAAGGGCAAATAGCAATATGGCGAGATTCTGCGTGCCCAGCCCCAGCTTGAAAATATTTGTGTTTGCAATGTCTCCAAGGCTAAAGGTAGTAAAGATGGTTTTAAGGATCTCCCATGCCTGCGAGATACTCTCTGCCCTGAAAAATACGAGGGTGATATTAAATATGGACAGGGTGATAAGAACCTGCGCCGCATGGTGGCAGATATGGGGCAAACGTCCCTTAAAGGGCGACGCCTCCATGATCCTTCCCCTTATGCCTTTAAGCAGCTCTCCCGTAACCTGAAAAAGTCCGGAAAAAAAGCCCCATAAAACGTAGGTCCAGGCAGCCCCGTGCCAGAGTCCCGAAACAGTAAATACGATCAGGATATTGATATATTTTCTGAGCTTCCCTTTTCTGCTCCCGCCCAGGGGAATATACAGGTAATCCTTAAACCAGCTCATCAGCGACATGTGCCAGCGTCTCCACAGGTCGGCGCTGGAGGTGCCGAAAAATGGCTGAAAGAAATTTTCCCGCAGGGTAAAGCCCATACACTGCGCCGAACCGATGGCAATTTCGGAGTAGCTGGCAAAATCACAATATATCTGGAACGCATAGGCAAGGGTGCCGAGAATGAGCTGGAACGCATTGGCATCCCTGTAATTTCCATACACAAGGTCGGCAACTATAGACAGTCTGGCTGCAATGACGAGCTTCAAAAATAGTCCCCACCCCATCCTGATGAGTCCCTCACGTACCCTCGCATAATCGAAGACATGCTTTTCCTTAAATTGAGGGATAAGCTCACCCGCCCGGGATATGGGGCCGCTTAAGAGTCCGGGGAAGAAGGAGACAAAAAGCATTGCCCTTACAAAATTCCTTTCCGCTGTCACCTCGCCTCTGTATACGTCAACGATATAGCCTACCGCCTGAAATACATAAAAGGAGATACCCACCGGAAGCAGGAAGCTGACATTTAACCTGCTGCCCGTCATCTCATTGAAAAAATCGAAATACTTAAAGAAAAATAAGAGGGATAATTCTATTGCAACGGCAATAACGCATGTTACTTTTCTCGGCAGTGCATTTTCCCCCTGTCTGTCCAGAATATTAGTAGAAATAAAGGTAACTAAAGAAGCGCCGAACAATATTGCTCCATAGCGGATATCGGCGCTCATGTAGAAAAAATAGCTGCAAATAAGAAGCCATATATTCCCGGCGCCGGTGCCCAGGCAAAGATATATGATGGACACCACCGGAAAAAATATAGCATATGCGACAGAATTAAAAACCATCCTAATCCTTCTTTTTTAGCAATCCCTTTACAGAAATGATAATAAGAAAAATTCCCACGAGTGCAAATAGGGCTGCTGCTGCAAGAATTATCTTCTTTTCCGCACCCTCTCCGGTAAACAGCCCGTAGCTCAGATAGATAAGGTAACCTCCGCAGAGTATCCTTATAAAATAACTGAATGTGGGAGTCTGTGGAGCTTTTTCTTCCGTAGTCTCTGCAGTATTCTCTACTGTATTCTCTCCAGTATTCACTGCAGTATTGTCTTCTGCTGTATTCTCCAATGCAGTCTCTACGGAAGTGTCCTCCTCCTCCGTCTCCACTGTTTCCCTTGCTTTTTCTTCAATAGAGTTATCCAATATGATCACCTTACATCGCTTGCCCTCAGGGCTTTTTCCGCCCTCGCAAGTGCAAGCGTCAAAATCTTTATCACAACAAAATACAGAACCGCTGCTCCGATTAAGGGCATAAAGGCTTCATAGGTTCTTGAAGCTATCTGGTTGGCAGCCCTCGTAAGATCCGTAAGCGAAACATAGCCGACTATGGCGGTTTCCTTAAGCAGCGTTATAAACTCATTTCCCAGCGGAGGGATTATATTCTTCATAGCCTGCGGAAGCACAACATAGCGCATGGTCAGAGCCTTGGACATTCCAAGGGATCTCCCCGCCTCCATCTGTCCGCTGTCCACAGCCAGAATACCTCCCCTGACTATCTCCGATACATAGGCTCCTGAATTAAGACCGAAAGAAATCGAGGCTACGACGATACCGCTGTTAAAGTTTGCCAGCACGATAAACCACATTATCAGCAGCTGGAGCACACTCGGAGTTCCCCTTATGATATCCACGTATGCCGTGGCTATAAGACTCAATATGCTCCTGCGTCCATCGTCCCTCTTGCTCAGCTTCATGAGGGCGAGCACAGTTCCCAGTATAAGACCAATTATAGCAGCAAATACCGCGACCTCTATGGTAACCTGTAAGCCCTGAAGATAAAGCTTCCAGCGGTTTTCCGTAATAAAAGCCGCGGTAAATTTATCCCACAAATCAGTTTTCCCCTATATATTTTTTTACCAGCTCGTCATATGTACCGTCTGCCTTGAGCTCACCTATAGCTTTATTCACAGCGCTGACAAGCTCGGCATCGCCCTTCGGCATCGCGATGGCGTAAGATTCCTCTTCAAAATCAAACTGTGCCCCGTCCAAAGCCATCAGGGTATCGGAATTTATTCCGACAAAGGTTTCAGCCGGATTTTTATCTATTATAACGCAGTCCAGCCTCCCGTTTAAAAGGTCGTTTACGGCATCAACTCCCTTATTGTATCTCGACACCGTGCTTCCGGCAATATCGGATGCGATGAAATCTCCGGTGGTTCCCATCTGAACACCTATTTTTGTATTCATCAGATCATCATAGCTCGCTATGGTTGAATCCTTTGCCAGGATTACATATTGCACTGCAGTGTAGTATGAATCCGAAAAGTCCACTGTCTTTTTTCTTTCCTCGGTAACTGTCATTCCCGCAATGGCTATATCTATCTTATTGCCGATAGAGGATACCAGTGAATCAAATTCCATATTCTGGATTTCTACCTGCTTACCCATCTTTTCTCCGACAGCCTTAATAAGAGCCATGTCGAAGCCGTCCGGCTCGCCGTTGTCGTCTACGTACTCAAAGGGCGGAAACTCCGCATTTGTCCCAACCGTCAGGGTATCCTTCTGCATCGCGGAGCCCTTTGCTCCTCCGCATCCCGCCAGCATTGCCGCTGACAGCAACATACACATACACACCGCAATAATCTTTTTCATAATAGACCTCCTTTTTCTCTCCGGAATACCGCCGGATCGGTTACTGCTTCCTTATTTTTTTCAGTTCACGAAAGACATGTCCGATGGGCAGACCCACCACATTATTGTAGTCTCCCTTTATATTTCTTATATACTTTGCAAATATACCCTGGATACCGTAGGAGCCGGCCTTGTCCATGGGCTCGCCCGTAGAGATATATTCCCTTATCTGCTCGTCGGTCATGGGATAGATGCTTACCATCGTATTCTCGTGGAAAGTATTGAACATAGTCTCATCCCCATGCCTTCTTACAAGAGTGACTCCGGTTATAACTCTGTGCGTTCCTCCCTGAAGCTCCTTTATCATTTCAAAGGCATCCGACTCGCTCTCTGGCTTCCCGAATATCTTATCGTCGAGACATACTACCGTATCGGCTCCCAGCACAATATATTCCTCGTCCTCGGCGCACTTTAGCTTTTCCGCTATGGTCATCGCCTTGGTATAGGAATTTTCCTCAGCCTTTAGCACAGGATCGGAGCTCTGGGAATTTTCCGGCGCCTTGCTTACCCTGACCTCAAAGGGAATATCCACCTTTGAGAGCAGCTCCGCCCTCCTTGGAGATGCACTCGCGAGGATAAGCGGATGAAATCTGCGCATCCTCCTCGGCTTTTTAAGCTCCTGCCCCTCAAATCTCCTGTAGCCGGTATCCCTGTCCACAATATTCTTAAGCTCCTCGCCCTTCGAATACAGCTTAAGCTCCTCTATGGCAATATCCACGACTCTTTTCAGAGTTTCCGGAAGATGATTATACCTGCCCGAAATATGGGGAGTTATGATAATATCAGGAGCATCCCATATCTCAGCATCCTTTGGGATCGGCTCCACCTGGGCTACATCTATTGCCGCCCCTCTTATCCAGCCCTCCCGCAAAGCCGTATTGAGGGCATCCGTATCCACTACGCTGCCCCTGCCGACATTTATAAATATAGCGCTTTTCTTCATTTTCTTAAACCGTGCAGCGTCAAAAAGCCCCGCGGTCTTATCCGTTCCCGGCAGAGTAACCGCCACTATATCCGCTTCGGCAAGCAGCTTGTCCAGCTCATCCAGGGTATGTACGCTTTCGACATAATCCGGAGTCTCGCTGACCTGGTGATTTCTTATGGCTCTTACCCTGCACCCCAGGGCATGGAGCTTGTAGGCTGTTTGAGTACCTATATCGCCGAGCCCGACTATAAGCGCTGTGGAGTTCCATATACCGGTAACCTCTCCCTCGTCCTTCCACTTATGCGCCTTCTGATTATCCATATACAGGTTGAGCTTCTTTTGAAGCATCAGGGTACACGCCAGAATATGCTCCGATATCGCCAGACCGTAAGCCCCTGTGGAGTTGGTGATAATGGTATCTTCCCCTATTATTCCCTCCTTAAGGAATGAGCCTACTCCTGCCCAGCTGGAATGATACCATTTAAGATGAGTATTCTTTTTAATCAGCTCCGGCTCCACATAGCCCATTATTATGTCCGCAGCGACAACCTGGGATTCCTTTATCTTATTTTCATCTGCAAAGGTTATCTCATAGTCTCCGATCCTTCCGAACCTCTTCATCTGTTCGGCGGTACAAGGTATCGTGACCAATATCTTCTCACCCATGGCACCTCCTGATCACAGCTCCTAAAACTGGCACCTGAAAGGATAAAGCACGTACTGACTCAGCTTATCCCATATCGGTCTCTTAACCCATTCATCATAAGTTATTTTGCGACATTTTGAAAGAGTTTCCTCAAAATCTTTCTCTAAAAATTGCAAAAGCTCCTTGTCAGGGCTCCATACCCCCATCTCGTAATGCAGGTAAAAGCTCCTGAAATCCATATTTATAGTTCCTATCAGCGAGGAAAACTCATTGAACACCACCTTCTGGTGGATGAAACCCGGTGTATACTCATATATCTCAACTCCGTGCCGGATCAGCTCGCCGTAATGATATTCCGTGATCAGCTTTACCCTCTTCTTATCCGGTATCCCCGGAGTGATTATCTTTACGTCCACCCCGCTCTGCGCCGCAAGGATCAGGGCATCCCGAAGGGTGTCATCTACAATAAGGTACGGAGTTGTGATATATACCCTCTCCCCTGCCTCATGCACCATCAGCCTGTAAGCGTCCAGGGCGTTATTTACTGTATTTTTTGAAGGGCCGTCCGCAAATGGGTGACATAACTTCAAGCCGTCTCCGACCGCCTTATTACCGGTCTTTTCCGCGTCCGAACCCGTATCCCTGCGTTTATATCTTTCATAGTCTACCTCTTTGCCGGAGGCTTCCCACATTCCAAGAAAGATCAGTGAAAATGAATATACCGCCTCTCCTCTCACCTTAAGGGCCACGTCCTTCCAGTGACCGAAAGGAGAATTGATATTGGCGTATCTGTCCGAGGCATTGATACCTCCGGTATATGCCACTCTCCCGTCTATATCCACGATCTTCTGATGGGTTCTGTGATTGAAGAAGAAGCGGTTAAAGCCGTTCTCTACCGGATTGAATTTGACTATTTCAACTCCGGCTGACTGCAATTCATGCACCGTCGTGTCGGAAAGTTGAAAAACGGAGCCCGCATCGTCATATATCAGCTTGATCTCCACCCCGTTCTTAACCTTTCTTTCTATAACGTCACAAATGGCGCTTAAGACCTTTCCGTCCCTTATGGTAAAGAAGCTCATAAAAATGAATTTCTCTGCCTTCTCCATCTCCTGCAGCATATCCTTAAAGGCATTTTCACCGAGGGAGAAAAATTCCAGCCCCGAAGCCGTATATACCGGATATCCCTGCCTGTACAAAAAGTTAGATATCTTCCAGGCGCACCTGCTCTCCTTACCTATCTCCTCCACATATTCGGGTCTGAATATCTGCTTTTTGCATGCCGCATCTATATGTGACTGTATTCTTGCGTGCTCCTTGCGGTTCACACGCCTCATGCCCCAAAGCACGTACATAACCTGACCTGTAACCGGGAAGAGCAGCGCCACGGTAAGCCAGTAGAGCTTATATGAGGCATTTCTGTTATCCGATATCATCGGAAGAAAGATCATAAGGCTTATAACTTCGATAAGAATATATATATACAGCGAGCGCTGCCTGACATAGTACGCCAGAAAAATAACCAGGGCTGTCTGTGCTATGACCAGTGCCAGTATTATCGAATACCTGATCAGTTGTCGTAAATATCTGTGAATTTTTTTAATCATATTGATCTAAACTCAAAATCCCGCTTAAGATATTAAAATACTTAAGTACAAAAAGAGGGGCTGTCGCGACAGCCCCTTTATCAGAATCTTAAGCTAAGGAACCATTCATCCCTTTGCCCTTAAATTTGCCAGCTCTGTGCTTGCCGCCGGAAGCAGGAGTGAATCATACCTGTAGACGATATAACCCGTGCAGCCTGCATTTCTTGCCTTATCTACCTGGGTCGCAAGGTTTGTACTCGTCATGGTCCAGCCGGGATCCGAGCCCGAAGGCTGTCCTGCCCTGTAAAGCGCAAGTCCGACATACATGGGGATACCCGCCTTATTGAGAGCCTTCCACTGTGCAAGCCTGTTGGAATACATCGTAACATTTCCCGCTGCGCCGTAATTATCCGTCCAGTAAATCTGGGGAGCTATATAGTCCACGTAGCCCGGAGCCGACAGCCAGGTATCCACGTCCGCACCCATGGCACGGTTATTTTCTATATTGCCCTGAGGGGATATACCGAATACCTTTCCTGCCGAAGCGCAAACATTGTGTACGGAAGCTACCATATTGTTCAATGCAGCCGCTCCTATAGGCGGGAAGTAATCGTCAAAATGTATACCGTCTACCGCATACTTCGACACTATCTCCTGAACACCCGCCACCACGTTTTCGGTCGTAGCAAGCGCGGGATTTCCTGAAACCACCCCGTTCCTGTAGCCATAGGGGTTGATCCATGCATGGAACTGCAATCCTTTTGCATGTGCTATATTTATCATATCCGCAAGGGGATCAAAGCCCGGGTTCCCGTTCAGCATCGTTGTGCTCCAGGGATAGATCGCCGAGGGATAAATTGCATCGTTGTGTGAGCGTACATGAACTATTACGGCATTTCCGCCGTTTGCGCGCACCGTATCGCACATTGCCGTAAAATTCGCGTCAAAGCCTGCCTGTGCCTGTCCCTTTAAATGATTCTGCACATCCAGAAAGCTTATCCATACTCCCTTAAATCCTGCAGGCGCCGCGGCGGCCCTGACCTCTTTTACGTTTATGGAAGAGCCTCCCAAAACGATTGCCGCACTTAAAAGCACAGCCATTAGTTTCTTAAATAACTTCATACTTACTCCTTTCTATTTCTTATAAGTACCCGCAAAACCGCTCTCAGCTCCCCTGTCCTTAACCTCAATGGTTCCCGAGCCGCTTATGAACTCCAGGGCGATATTGTCGTCCTCGTATTCCGCGATCCTGCCTTCTGCATCAGCAACTCCCGTCAGCTCCTTTCCGCCGCTGAAGGTAAACTCAAAGTAATCCTCTCCTCCGGGCTCCAGCGCCAGAGTCATCTTCCCTGACTTAAAGCTGCCTTCCCATGAAACCGGTTCGTCGCTTTCGCTATTATATAATTCGAACCTTGAGAAGTCAAAAACGGTGTTACTGTCTATGTCATAGACATAAACCTCGCCCGATACTGCGTTTACCGCCAGCATCTGCGCCATCTCCTCTCCTGAGGCATCCAGCACCGTATAGGTATAATAGTTTTCATCGTCTATATAGCTGGTGTCGCTGTATATCGGTTCGCAATTCTTTCCGGCAAGCTTTTCCTGGATAAGGATGTCCGCATCCTCCTGGGAGATTTCGGACACAGGCTCCTCTTCCTCTTCGTCGTCGGTATCGCTGCCGGTATCTTCGTACTTCTCCAGCCCGCTCTCATCCGCTATGCTGATATCTCCCTCCACAGAATCCGCGGTTTTCTTTTTATCCTTTTTCCCGCAGCCGACCAGCGACGCAGCTAGTAAAAGTATCAGTATTGTTGTCAGAACTTTTTTCATGATCTGTGCCTCTTTATCTGTGCGCGTTAAAAAGCGCCTTGCCTACTTTCCGCATCAGCGGCTTATCTGCTTTACTGATCCCAGTATTTGACGATGGTACGTGCCTCTTCGGAAGCCGCCTTTTCCATCTTGCCCTGCAGGGCGGACCTGTCAGTACTGTTATCGATGAACCCGTGCTCAACTATAAGACCGGGGATGCCATGCGAAGCTGAGGTTCTTATTACCGAGTAATAGTCCCCGTTGCTTCCTTCACGTGTCTTTGCACCTCGGTTGTTTATCCCCAGTGCATCGGATATATTCTCTGCAAGCTTACTTGCCAGCTTCTTCTTTGCATAGCTGGAATTAACCGAATAATAAACCTCTGTTCCGCTGGCTCCGCCGCTGTTCATATGCAGGCTTACAAACAGGTTGCAGCCCTTATCCTTCGCCTTTTGAGTCCTGTCTGTCAGGGATATATACGTGTCGTCGCTTCTGGTCATATAGACCTTGGCACCTCTGGACTCAAGCTCTGCCTTCACCTGCTTTGCGTATTCCAGAGTAAGATCCTTTTCCTTTACACCGTTGGAAGTAGCTCCGCTGTCCGAACCGCCGTGTCCTGCATCCAGCATCACCACGAGCCCGCTGCCGTCACTGTTATCCGAGCTTTCAGATGAGGACGAGGAGGATTTAGTCTCCTTCTTGGTTACCTTGACCCTGACTCTCGACGACCTGATCGAAGGATCGTTCTTCGAGTATGCCACCAGATATATCCTGTACTTATCGGGTATCACCTTGTCTCTTGCGTATAGGTCGTCGGACTTCATATAAACATAGTTGCTGGCTATGCTCGCTGAATCCGTCCGCAGATAATACTTCTTATCCGACGAGTTGTACTGATCCACCTCAAAGCGATACGCCACCTGGCTGTTTACCGTAGTCTTGCTGGGAGTGGGAGATACGGTAACATTTGTGTCCACCTTACTTCCGGTCTCTACAGTATAGCTGGATTTATCAAACTTGATCTTCGTAGGATTTATGTACCTTACCGTAGCCTCAACGCCCTTTACGTAGCCGTCATGATCATCTCCGATGGTCTTGTCGTTGGAGTTATAGTAAACCGCCGCTACCGCATATTCCGCCACCGTATTATAAGGTATCTTTTCCTCAGCCCTGTTACTGTACTTTAAGACCTTCTTCGTAGTCTTCTTATCAATTAGCGTGGTCTCTCCGCCGACCTGTATATCATACTTCTTGGTCTTGGAGTTATAGCTGTAAAGCCTTCTTGTAACCATGTATTTGATATACTTGGACTGACCGCTGTTCTTGCTGTTATCCGCCCAGGTTATGACTGCGTCTGCGCTGACTGATCCCACTGTAAAGGCTTCTTCGTTAAATGCAGCCTTAAGCTTGGTCGGAGCGAAGGGTCTGCCCATTTCACTGGCACTTCCCGTTTCTCCCCTGAGCCCTATAGCCCTGTTATCGTCCATCTCCGTTGTAGTCTTTGAATCGCTCCGGTACGGCGTAACCTCGCAGGTATAGAGTATACCCGGCTCCGCATTGTCGATAGTTATCTTCCGCTTATTGTACATCTCCTTAAGCTTGCTGTTCGTGGACTTCGAGTGGACAAACT
>JAGBNT010000096.1 GCA_017634255.1 Lachnospiraceae bacterium | reverse complement strand
ATAAGTCACTGCTGCCATAACCAGAATATATATATATTTTCCCTTCAAGGAAAAATCCTCCAAAATCCCATTCTTTTATACCTCAGCGGTCCATCCGGCCCCGAAGCGTATCCGCTATTCCCTGTCATCCTCCGGAATGTCCGGGAAGATAAGGGCTGCGGCTCCTGCAATAAGCACCGTAACTATTATTATCCTCATACCTCCGGAAATGTCCTTAAGCACCGGTGCAAAATAGAACACCGTACTCAGCGCTATCCCGGCAAGCACCGCGATAAGTATATTTCTGTCCTCCTTCACTACCGGAACGACTATTGCAACAAACATTCCATAAAGCGCTATTCCAAGGGCACTTATCAGTCTTCCGGGAAGTATCTGTCCAGAATACGCCCCCAGAAAGGTTCCCAGGACCCAGCCAAAGACCGAGATCAAAATCGCGCCATAGCTGTAAAACGGGCTTAACTTACCCTTTCTGGCCGCCGATATGCCGAATATCTCATCCGTCATCCCGTAGGCTATCCCCATTCTGTGACCGAGGCCGACACTGCTGTCGAGCTTTTGGGATATCGCCGCGCTCATAAGGGCATATCTTAAATTTATGACCAGCTGCACTGCGGCAAGCTCGATATATGAACCACCTGCTGTCATTACCCCAAGACCCGCAAACTGTCCCGCGCTCGTTACATTCAAAAGTGAAAGAAGCGAGGCTTCAAAGACTGTCAAACCCGAAAGCACTGCCTGTATCCCGAATGCAAATGAAACCGCAATATATCCCAGACAGATTGGAACGGCATCCCTAAGCCCGTCCGTAAATTCCTTCGCTCTGCTCACTTGCCTTTTCCTGCTTCTTTAAAATATTCATCTATGAGCATAATACTGTCCTCGTACTCCAGATCCTCGACCAGCCTCTCCAGCCTTGATATCAGCCTCTCCTCGGAGTCATTTCTCATCCTGTGTTTTTTTATCCAGTTTATACTCTCCAAAGCCACATCAATATCAAAGTCATTTACAGCCGTTCTGATAGTCACGAGATTCTGCTCAAACTCATCCACGCTCAGTGGCGGAGCCTTTTTATCGCTGTCCTCATCCTGCTTTTCGTCGACGAAATCCTTTAAAATATCCAGATACTCCCTGTAGCGCGCAAGTGTCCTCGGGGCATTCCGGCGTATAAAATCCAGGTCGTCATTCTTGCCGCTCATCTCCAGCTTAAGGGCAGCATCGGCCAGCTGTGAAGCACCAACGCTTCTTGACGCACTCTTTAGCGCATGGATCCGGATAGTGAAGTCCCTGACATCCTCCTGCTCTATCGCCCTTTCCATGAGCGCGATGTTGTTTTCAATCTCCTCTCTGTACACCTTGATGGTAAAGATAAAGGTGTCCGGGTCTCCTCCCGTATAGGTCAGCCCCTGTTCTATATCTATATCCTTCGGATCCAGCCTTCTTAATATCTCCGGAACCTCCGGGTCCACCTGCTTTATCTCGCCCTCAGCTTCGACGATCTTTTCAGCAGGCAGCCATTTTCTGAGCTTTGCGGCCATATCCTCCATATCTATGGGCTTGGCGATAAAGTCATTCATTCCGACCTGCTTTAGGAGAGTATCCGTACCCCTTATCGCATTTGCCGTAAGGGCGATTATAATGAGCTCCTTGTCGCCCATATCCTCTCTGATATACCTTGTTGCGGCGACCCCGTCCATTCCCGGCATCATATGGTCCATAAAGACGATATCGTACCTGGTCTCGCCTACTATCTTCACAGCCTCCTCGCCGCTCTGGATAGTATCCACCTGTATCTCAAAGGGCTTCAGCAGCCCCTCGGCCACGGAAAGATTTACCGCGTTGTCATCTACTATCAAAACTCTTGCGCCGGGAGCCTTGAAATTATAATTATAGCCCGCTGACTTCCCTCTGGCCTCCTCGGTCATCTTCTCCCCGCCAAATATCGACATGAGCTTCATTCCGAACTCAGGCCGCTGCATGCAGATATATCGCTTCTCTCCATATTTTTCGGCGGAATTGGTGACCGCTATGACCTTCACATCCTGGTAAGCCCCAGAGAGATCCATATGCTCACGGTTCAGGAACTCTTCATCTATGAAAACAAATTTTGCGCCGCTCTTTACTGCTTTCATAACGTCAGGCGGATAGGTACACTGTATATCCCTTCTGATACCTATATCCTTAAGAAGCTGCCTGAAGGCCTCCTCTGACCTGGAGGGCTTTAAGAAGGTTGCCGTCTGTATCTCCGCCGGCTTGTTGACCGAGATACACTCGGCATAGTCCGTCACCTCCAGCGGTATGGTTATTGAGAAGGTCGAACCTTCCCCGTAAACACTGCTTACGTTTATAGCTCCGTCCATCAGATCCACCAGTCTCTTGGATATGGACAGGCCCAGTCCCGTGCCTTCCTTATTCCTGTTTTTATATACATCCAGCTGATGATAGGATTTAAAGAGCTTCTCCTGCTCCTCCTCCTTGATACCTATACCGCTGTCCTCTATCTCAGTCTGCATCAGGATACAGTTATCCTGGTTTTCAAAATCCACCGTTAGCTTTACGCAGCCCTCATCTGTATATTTTAGAGCATTATTGAGGATGTTCAGCAATACCTGCTTTATCCTGCCCTCGTCTCCCCTCACCCTCGAAGGGAAGTGGGGATTTATCCTGACAATGAATTCGAGCTGCTTATCATGAAACCTCTGTCTGACGATATTTACCAGGTCGTTTATCATCAGGAGCGGTTCAAATTCCGCATTGACTATCTCCAGTGTCCCGGACTCTATCTTTGAGAAATCGAGGATGTCGTTTATAATCTCCAGAAGTCCGTTTCCGGCTGACTTTATCTGCTGCAGCTCCTCCTGGACCTGCGGCTCAGTCGAATCCCTCAGTCCGATTTCCGCCATTCCTATGATAGCGTTCATCGGAGTTCGTATCTCATGGCTCATATTAGCCAGGAACATTCCCCTCGCACTGTTTGCTCTTTCGGCCGACTGCGCGCTCTCCTTAAGCCTCTCTATCATCTCCTCCTCGCTGGAAAGATCATAGACAAAGGTCACCGCGCAAAAAGGGTCACCAAAGGCGTCATGGATATTGTTGGTCACAAAGCGGCAGGGCTTCTTCGCTCCCCTGACCGTACCCTTATCAAAATAGTATTTAGTCTCGTCAAACGAGCGTCTCATGGCCGTCGCCTCATCTATGGAGGTGTCGAAAAATTCGGACATACTGTGTCCCTTTATATCTTCCTCCGCCTTGCCCAGAAATCTGAGCGCGGCATTATTCAACGCCATGATTTTGGTCTCTTCCCCTGCTATTATAAAAAGAGGAGTGGGAATATCTCCTTTAAGCGCCGTGGTTGCATTAGCCATGGTTACAGATGTCCGGATACTGTAAATAGTTACGACCGTCAAAAGTATCGTGGCCAGCGCCCCCATAAAGGCGCTGAAATTGTAGATGTCGACCAAATATCCCCCGGGAAATACGATATCCAAAATTGCCGCAACTATCATCAGGGCGGAAAAATCCCCAAGCATCCGCACTATCGCCAGTCCCCGCTTATACCTTACCTTGGACCTCCATTCAGCGCTCAAACGGGCAATATACGCCATGATTGCTATCATAAATATTACAGCAGGAAGTCTGAATAACCTGACAAGTCTTAAATATATCTCCGCCCTGTCAGGTCCGAAGGGATAGAGAATTCCTCTTGCCCCGAAAAACAGCCACAGCAACGTAAGGACGATTTTATGCAGGGTGCTCATCCAATACGGAGCGTTGTACTTATCCGCAGTTATCTCTCTTACGTAATAAACACAGGATTCAAAAAAGCCTATCATGCCGGCCTCTGCTATAAGCCTTATAATGCCGACTACCACAAAGGAGCCCGCAAATATATAGCCGAGGGCATAGCCTAAGTTCCATACAAAGAGCGAAACCGCCACGGCCAGCAGATACCGGGTCGTCTTCACTTCCCTGTTCTGCAGATATGCATATACGGGCACAGGAACGATCAGGGCAGCAAATATCATATGGAGGCATACGATGACCGCCGGAATGAAGGCCGGTATATTCAAATTATTCATCAAAAGTCCTATCAATTTCACCCGCCCGCTTTCAGAATGTCTTCAATGCATCGTCACTGTCGTCGCTGTTCTTGCTGATGGAAACTATCTTAACCTCATAGCTGCCACCGTTGTCTAAGGAAACCGAACATATATCGCCTTCCCTGTGTCCCGTTACCGCCCTACCTAACGGCGATTCCGTGCTTATATAGTTTTTGAGGGAATCTCCTCTGATACTCGTGACTATCTTGTATTCTTCGATCTCATGGTCGTCCACGAATTCAATCGTCACAAAATCGTTGATCCCGACCTCATCCTCTGCAGATTCATCCGAGATGATATTGGCAAATTTGAGCATCCTTTCCAGGTAACCTATGCGTCCCTCGTTCTCATTTTTTGCCTTTTTAGCCGCGTAGTATTCAAAGTTTTCGCTCAGATCCCCCTGGGCTCTCGCCTCTTTGACCGCGGCAATGAGCTGAGGCCGCATTACGAGCTTTCGCTCGTCTATTTCTGCCTGTATCTTTTCTATATCGCTTTGCGTAAGGTTTTCAGACTTAACTGCCATAACTGATCTCCCTTTTTTACTACTTAATTAGTAATTATAGCATAAATGAAAACAGCCGACCACTTTCGTGAACGGCTGTTTTGGAGAAGGTATTTCTTTCCTCTAAGATATGTATTAAACCATATCTTGTATTGGGGGTACATGCTTATTATAATAGCTTCCCCCAAAACCAACAATATGTAGACCTACCAAAAATTATGAGCAGTAAACTTTAATTTTAGGCATTTTCACTACCCACCAGAACTTCCCCGTCAAAAAGCTTTTCAAACTCATCCCGCGAAAGCTTCTCTCTCTTTAACAGCTCCTCCGCTATACGTATAAGTGCATCCTTATGCTCCGAAATAAGCCTTCTGGCCTTTTCGTGGCACTCACTCATGATTCTCTTGACTTCGGCATCGATCGTCCCGGCGGTCTCCTCGGAATGTGAACGCGCATGAGCCAGATCCCGTCCGATAAATACCTCGTCGTCGTCGTCATCGTAGCTTACGATTCCCACCGTATCGCTCATACCGTATTTTGTAACCATCTTGCGGGCTTCCTTGGTAGCCACCTTGAGATCGTGGGAAGCCCCCGTCGTGATATCGTCGAAGAACATTTCCTCGGCTACCCTTCCTCCCAGGTCCACTACGATATCGTTCATCATCCTGCCCTTGGTCATGAACATTTCGTCCTTCTCCGGCAAGGGCATCGTATATCCCGCTGCCCCCAGCCCCGTCGGGATTATGGATATGGAATATACCGGTCCCACCTCGGGGAGCACATGGAACAAAACCGCATGCCCCGCTTCATGATAGGCCGTGATCTTCTTTTCCTTATCGGAGATGACCTTACTCCTCTTCTCAGCTCCTATGCCCACCTTCACAAAGGCCCGCTTGATATCGTTTTGAACCACGTATTTTCTGTCTTCCTTGGCCGCATAGATGGCCGCCTCATTCAAAAGGTTTTCCAGATCTGCCCCGGTAAAGCCGGCCGTAGTCCTCGCGATCTGCTCCAAGTCCACGTCATCGCCGAGAGGCTTATTTTTGGCATGTACGGCGAGTATTTCCTCCCTGCCCTTTACGTCGGGAGCGCCGACACCGACCTTTCTGTCAAAACGGCCCGGGCGCATTATCGCGGGGTCGAGGATGTCCACCCTGTTGGTGGCGGCCATAACGATTATGCCCTCGTTGACACCGAAGCCGTCCATCTCCACCAGCAGCTGGTTCAAGGTCTGCTCCCGCTCATCATGCCCGCCTCCGAGTCCCGTACCCCTGCGGCGCGCAACCGCGTCTATCTCGTCTATAAATACGATACAGGGGGAGTTCTTCTTCGCCTCCTGAAACAGATCCCTGACTCTGGAAGCACCGACTCCGACGAACATCTCCACGAAATCAGAGCCGGATATGGAGAAAAAGGGAACCTCGGCCTCTCCGGCTATGGCCTTGGCCAAAAGGGTCTTTCCCGTACCGGGAGGGCCCACCAGCAGTACTCCCTTAGGAATCCTGGCCCCGACCTCGATATATTTTTTCGGACTTTTAAGGAAATCTACGATCTCCTCCAGATCCTCCTTCTCCTCAGCCAGACCCGCAACATTTTCAAACTTTATCTTCGTGTCCCCGGACATAAACATCTTTGCCCGGCTTTTTCCGAAATTCATCATCTTCCCGCTGCCGGCCGAGGCCTGGGAATTGAACATGGACAGCAGGACGACCACTACGACTACGGATAACAGAATGGGAATCCCGTAGGACAGAAGCCAGCTCTCCCTGGATACATCGGATTCAGTATATTTCGGGAACTTGACCTTCATCTCCTGCTCTATAACGGATACGTCCGAAACATAGAGCTTATGTACTGCCCCATTGGCCAGAGTTACGGTCACCACGCCTGTAGGCGTCTCGGAATTTGGCGAGATCTCCACCCCCATTACCTCACCGTCATTCAGCGCCTCGATAAACTCGCTGTAGCTGTAGCTTTTGGGGGTATTCATGCGATTGCTTACCGAATAAATAATGAGTATCGCTATTGCTATGATTGCAAAATAGAGCAGGATACTTCTTGAACTGTTACTTGACGAATTATTCACCTTAATGCTCCTAAATTACATATTGTGAACGAATCCAACCGCTCACTTGTCATCAAACTTTACTTCTCCGATATAGGGCAGATTTCTGTATTTCTGCGCATAATCCAGCCCATATCCCACAACGAATACATCGGGTATCTCAAAGCCCGTGTAATCTACCTTGACCTCGGTGACCCTTCTGTCGGGCTTATCAAGGAGAGAGCACAATTTCAAGGATGCGGGTCCTCTGCTGTTCAACACCTTGAACAGTGAGCTCAGAGTACGGCCCGAATCTATTATATCCTCGACGACGATGATATTTTTTCCTCTGATAGGCGCGTCGAGATCCTGTGTTATCTTTACATCTCCGCTGGATTCCGTCTTGTTTCCATAGCTCGAGCAGCGCATAAATTCCATTTCCACAGGTATGGTTATACGCTTCGCCAGCTCACAGGCGAAAAAAGTGGCTCCCTTAAGAATGCAGACAAGCGTGACCTCCTGCCCCTCATAATCCTTACTGATAGCAGCCCCAAGCTCGGCTATCCTAGTGTCGACCTCTGCTTCAGATAATAATACTTCAATCCTCTCAGCCATTATCTTTTCTTTCTACCTTCCATATCATTTTAGTTTTTTCCGAAACCTTGTATTTTTCGCCTATCCTGAGTCCCGGGATCCATATGACCTCACTTTCGTCACATAGCATATAGATATTTCCCCGTTCCCCGGAGGGAATCCTCTCCTCTATAAAGAGCTCCTTTATCTTTTTCGAGCCCTTTTTGATGGAAATACGGTCTCCTCTCCTCCTGCGGCGCAAGCACGGTTTCCCGACTATTTTATCATAATCGAACCATTTAGTATATCTGTGATCTTCCCTGATTTTCTCCGGCGATACCTCGTTGTCGAAGGAAAAGAAGTATTCCGACCCGTCGGGAAGTGTAAGGCTTCCTTCTTCGGGGACAACTATACCGGCCTTGTCGGGGTCTGCCTCCCCACCTGCGACCATCTCAGATCCTGCGGAGTCTCTCAAAAATTCAAGTCTGTCGAAGTTCCTTATCACAGTTATATTGTAAGGCAGGCTTATCCTTTTCCCGCTTATATTTCCGGTAAGGTCCCTCACCGCTGTCACATGCCGCGAGGTTATATCCTTAAGCTTCCCCGCGCTTAAGGATATGCACTCCCTTATAACGTAGTCCTTTATTATATTTTCTTCCTTTTCAAAGTCCTCGAGCCTCAAAAGCACACGGCCTCCGGTGACGGTCACATACCTGCTCACCCTCTTTCCTGCCTCTCGCTGTATATAGGCCTCAACCTCTCTTATATATTCCGCACTCTCATTTATATGCCTGACCGCTCCCGGGTTTATTCCCTCTGCCAGAGGTATTATCTCGTTTCTTATCCTGTTTCTGGATATATCGTTGTCAAAATTCGTGCTGTCAGTGCAGTAGGCTATATCCCGTTCCCTGAGATACGCCTCTATCTGCTCCCTTGTAAGGCAGAGCAGCGGCCTTATGACCTTATCCCTTACCGGCCTCATCCCGCCCAGCCCGGCAACTGCGCTCCCTCTGAACAGGTTAAAAAGGACTGTTTCGGCCTGGTCCAGCCCGTGGTGCGCAACCGCTATCCTGTCGGCTGCCGCGCGGTCAAAGATATCATATCGCGCTATCCGGCCTGCCTCCTCCAGAGTAAGTCCCTTTTCCCTGGCCATCTCTGGTACGTCCACATGCACGACCTTGAGCGCTATTCCCAGCCTGTCACATAGCCGCTCGCAAAACTCCATATCCTCGAGCGCCTCTTCGCCGCGTATGCCGTGCTCAACATGAATCGCTTCAAGAGAAAAATCCAGGCTCTCCCTGTATCTGGAGAGCAAAAAAAGGAGGCACACTGAATCTGCCCCTCCCGAAAGACCTGCCGTGACCCGCGAACCCCGCGGTATCATATCATATCTCTTTATATATTCCAGTACCTGTTCATTTACTGTCATCTGTCCTGAAAAGAATTTCGTTATCTTTGACTATACCTATGGAGGATTCTGCTGTTTCCGCCTTAAATTCATTCGTTGTAACATACACCTTCAGCTGCTTAAGGCTCTTCTGTCTGGTCTTTTCCTTGGCTATAAGGTCGTCCAGCTCCTGCTTCTCCTCTTCATAGGCACTGATCTTTTTACTGATCTTTATCCCATCAACGGTAAGCCCTGTGACTAACATCAGTGCGACCAGAGAAATACATATAAAAGAAAGCTTATTCTGCTTCTTTTTTCTGAATGTCCGCCCCTTGAAATTCATTAAACTCCCCGCTGCTCCATTAAAAGAATTGTGGTAACCATTCAAATTGTTTGATATCTTGTACAACAATCCGTTTACATAATTTATAACAGATTGGTCATTTTGCGTCAACAACACCATATTGTGCGCACTATGTTACCATTTCCCATATATTGAGTTCTTCCGGGGGAGGGGCTGTCTTTATATAGTAAACGGCAGATTTATCTGACGTTTACTATAATTCAGAGGTATCTGTAAAGCTCAGGGTCTCCCTTTTTTACGGTCTCTTTAATATCCGTGATCTCTGCCTTTACCGTCTTATTTCCGAAGGCTATCTCTATCACATCTCCTACTTTGACCTCAGTTCCGGCCTTGGCCACCTTGCCGTTCAGGGTGACCCTTCCCGCATCGCAGGCCTCGTTGGCAATCGTGCGCCTCTTTATCAGTCGCGATATCTTTAAATATTTATCCAGTCTCATCAGTTGTTCCTCATTCCCTACTCGTCCGCGGGCGGCGTTTGACCGAAAGGCCAATATTTTTTTACACCGTTCCCGCGATACTAAAGAAGCGTGCGCTGAATGCGCACGCTTCGCTGGTAAACACTTTATAATGCTATAATTACTTTTTATTTATAAGATCCTTAAGAGCCTTGCCAGCCTTGAACTTAGGTGCCTTTGATGCCGCTATCTTCATAACATCGCCAGTCTGGGGATTTCTTCCCTCTCTTGCTGCTCTCTTGGTAACCTCAAATGTCCCAAATCCTACAAGCTGGATCTTATCACCCTTCTTAAGCTGAGCTGCAACTGTCTCTGTGAAAGCCTTAAGAGCCTTCTCCGCATCCTTCTTGGATATTCCCGCCTGATCAGCGATAGCTGCCACTAATTCTGTCTTGTTCATTTCGTATAACTCCTCCTCTTGACATGAGTTTTCTTATCTGTGTATCGATAGTGCTTAACCGACACACCTATTTATAACTGTTTTATATATCATTGTCAAGGCATTATTCATAAATCCCTTATAAATCCTGCAAATAATACATTGTTTGCGGACCTGTCCCTTATAAAAAATACGAATGGCCTGTTGACAATGAAATTTACCTCTTCCTCGGGCTCCATATTCACGCTGGTGGCCTCAAAGCTGATCTCCGTTATAGCAGCCGCCCTGCTGCCCTCCTCATCGACCTCCAGCTTAGCCCTGTGGTTGATCTGGGAGATGTATATCTCATGGGCGATCCTTGAAAATTCATCCCGGCTTTCATAAGCAGATTCTATACCTATCTTCTTTAACGCCTCATCCAAGGAGGGAAATGTCTCGTCCATCTCAAACTTGGGCATGGCAAGCCGGGTTATCACACTGTTGTCGGCCTTGTCCAGCTCTTCAAAGAGGCCGGCAAATTCCTCCTCCGGCAGGCTCTGTACCAGCTTCAGGATATCATTTGCCTGCTCCTCATCAGAGGTCATCAGTACCTCCATCTCAATATTATCGTCCTTATAGGGAAGCGCGACTGCGGTAATACCTTTATAGTCGGCAATATGTCTGTAAGGATTACGGCTCATGTTCATCATGCTTACCCTGGACTTACCATTTATTCCGTAAAAGTCCTCCTCTTCGGTGTCCTCCGGTGAAAAGCTGTCCAGCCATTCTCCGTAAAAATAAACCGCATTTATAAGCGCCATGACCGTGCTTTTGTCACAGCTGGCCTCATAATCGCTTATAAAGTTCTCGGTATTTTCCCTGACCCATTCCGTTATCTCTTTTTTGATCTCTGCAGAGCTACCGGCAAAATCCGCAGTCTTTATCCCGGCTTTAAAATATTCCTCGGCCTCAGCCTTATATCCCGTATCAAAGTCGTCGGCAAGCTGAAGACCATCGTTTATCCAAATGCCGTTTGCCGTAGTAAGTCTGGCTCCCTCGCTCTGCTCCTTCTCCAGGTACTCTTTGTAGTCTTTTTCAAAGGCTGCAATATCCGTTACCCCAAGCACCTTTTCCAGCTCCCTCTTCGAAGCCCCTGTTGCCCCGGCATCGGCTAAGGCCAGAGCTCCCGCAAGGCTGTAGGGCGAATAAAAGATATTTTGGTCCCCCGCAACGGCGCCTATAAGCTTGTAATTAAAATGTCCTGACGACGCCCCCAGCGCCGCAAAATTGCGCCCTTCCAGGTTTTGCTCTTCCTCTCCGGCTGCCTCCTCCGGGCTCTCAGCCTCAGGCGTCTCCTCTTCCTGCTGCAGCTCTTCCTGTGGAGGCTCCTCCTTCGCATCTGTTTCCTGTCCTTCCTCCAGCGCAAGCTGCTGTGTCTGTGTATTTCCTACAGGCGCACAGCCGAAAAGGAAAAATGCTACCGTCGAAAGCAATATTATCAAACAGCCTTTTTTCATGATTTAGATCCTCCTTAAATATTATAGCAGCGCTTTGTATATATCTCTCTTGGACACCCCTCTGTCCTTCGCTGCCTGTTTCATCGCAGCTTTTCTGTCCATCCCCTCACTTATATATTTTTCCACATGCTCCTTCGGGCTCATCTCCTCATAAAAAGCTCTTTTTTCCGCCTCAGCCTTTTGCCTGTCCCTGCCCTCGAGCACCAGAACAAATTCACCCCTCGGCTCCTCATGCTCATAGTAGCTTAAAGCCTCACAAACCGTGAACTTTAATATCTCCTCATGCTTTTTCGTAAGCTCTCTCGCGATCGTAAGCCTCCTGTCTCCGAAATATTCATTGAGCTCAGCCAGGGTATTTATGAGATGATGCGGCGCTTCATATAAGACCACCGTCCTGTATTCGTCCTTTAGCTCCTCCAGTATCTCCCGCCTTTCAGCCTTATCCTGGGGCAGAAAGCCTTCAAACGTAAACCGCCTGGTCGGCAGCCCCGACAGGGTGAGCGCCGTTATCACGGCCGACGGTCCCGGAAGGGACGTGACTCCGATTCCGGCTTCCTGGCATTTCCTTACCAGCACCTCTCCGGGATCGGATATGGCCGGAGTTCCCGCATCCGTTATCAGGGCGATATCTTTCCCCGCAAGCAGCTCTCCCACCAGCTTATCCGCCTTATCATATTTATTGTACTCATGATAGCTTGTAAGCGGGGTATGTATGTCAAAATGCGTCATAAGCTTCATACTGTTCCGGGTGTCCTCAGCTGCTATGATATCGACCTGTTTCAGGCACTCCAGCGTCCTTGCCGTGATATCCCCGAGATTGCCTATAGGCGTCGCGCACAGATACAGCTTACCTGCCATTTGCCGGCCTCCGGCACATATTGATTTTTCTAATATCCGTATATGTCATATATCTCATCAGTATATACCCCTTCAGACTTATAGACTATCAGCGGCTTTTCGATATTCAGCTGCGGCCTTCCGCCCCTCCTGGCCTCCAGCAGCACCATATTCGGCTCGTGGTCCAAAAAAGGATGTACCAGCTTCATCCGTTTGGGCTCCAGACCATTGCGCGAAAGGCATATAAAGATCTCCGCCAGCCTCTGGGGCCTGTGTACCAGAAAGAAGGCTCCGCCGGGCTTTAAAAGGTATTTTACCGCAAGAACAACGTCCTCCAGCGAGCATTTTAACTCGTGTCGGGCTATCGCCCTGGGTTCATCGGGATTGGTAAGCCCGTTTCCACCCTTTATATACGGCGGATTGGAGGTTACCGTATCAAAAGAAGCCGCCTCAAACCTCCCGACGACTTCCTTAATATCCCCTCTTACAATACTTACCCTTTCTTCCAGTTTATTGAGCTGTACACTGCGTTCCGCCATATCGGCGCTGTATTCCTGGAGTTCAAGACCCGTGATATGGGCGGCTCCCGTCTTTGCCGCCAGCAGGATAGGAATTATCCCGTTGCCGCAGCCCAGATCCAGTACCCTCGTCCCCTCGCCGGTCTTTACAAAGCCCGACAGCAGTACCGCATCCATGCCAAAGCAAAATACATCCGGATTTTGAATTATCTTATATCCGTTTCTTTCAAGGTCATCCAGTCTCTCACCGGCCTTTAATTCAATCGTCATTAAGCCTGGATTTTCCATCCCTCTTCTCCAGCATCTCCAGTTCCTTTAATTCCTTCTCCTCGGCCTCGTCTCCCTTATCCTTCTGTTTGCCCTTGTTCTTTCTCTGCTTGAACTTAAGCTCTCCAACAGGGTACTCGTGAAGCTCCTTTTCGTCGCCTACCTCCACCAGCACCTTTACCAGCTGTCGAAGGACATTGACACTTTCGACCTCTCCGCTGGTCCCGTCGGGAGTAGTGACTATATCTCCTGTATGGGGAAGCTTTCTATTTAGATATTTATAAGTCTCCTCCTCGTTTTTAAGGCAGCACATCAACCTTCCGCAGACCCCGGATATCTTTGTCGGATTGAGCGAAAGATTCTGCTCCTTCGCCATCCTTATGGATACGGGAACGAACTCGGACAGGTAGCTGTGGCAGCAAAGCTGTCTTCCGCATATGCCGTAGCCGCCGATGATCTTGGTCTCATCCCTCACACCGATCTGCCTCAGCTCTATCCTGGTCTTGAATACTCCGGCCAGATCCTTTACCAGCTCCCTGAAATCCACCCTGCCGTCGGCCGTGAAATAAAAGAGCAGCTTATTGTTATCAAAGGTATATTCGGCATTTATGAGCTTCATTTCAAGCCCGTGCTTCTTGATCTTTTCAAGGCAGACCTTGAAGGCATCCCTCCCCTTTTCGTGGTTCGCATTCTCTCTTTCGATGTCGTCCTCAGTTGCCAGCCTTATGATAGTCTTCAAGGGCTGAACTATCTTTTCATCCTCTACATCCATTATGTCCGATACGACCCTGCCGAATTCGACTCCTCTTGCAGTCTCGACTATTACGTTGTCGTTTTTCTTTATCCTGAATTCCCCCGGAGAAAAGAAATAAACCTTTTCTGCCGTGCGAAACCTGACCCCGATAACTTTTGTCATAATTTTATCTCCTTTATTAAAGGGGTTTTATCCCCAGTAATACTTAATTTGCAACTTCATAGCAACTCCGCTGCTTATCCTACTCTGAAACAGCCCTTTCCTTCATTGTATCCAGCAGCAGCTCAAATACAAGGGCGGCATTGACATTCGCATTCAGCTTATCCCTTGCGGACTCTATCTCATCCAGGACCGCCGATATATCTATATAAGCGGCGCGCTTTGCAGCCGAAGCGATCTGCGTCTGCTCGTTTAAGAACATCAGCATCCCTGGCTTCCCGGTGCTCTTGTACACGAGAATATCCCTGTACCATGCCTCCATGATATCCAGATGATCAAAGGCAGTGTCTTTATTATCCGCTATCTTTTTTATAAAATCCAGCTCCTCCGAAATGCCCATCTCTCTGATATGAGAAAGCAGCTCCGTAACGCTGTTCATCAGGGCGATATATTCTCCCGAGGAGGCCAGCATTTCCGCCCTCCCTATGCTCCCTCTGGCAAAGGCGACTGCTACATCGGCGTCCCTCCCCCAAATGCTTTTTTTAGCTTTCAAATAAGCCCTTATCCTCTCAGAAGCCACCGGCCTGATATTTAAGGTCACACACCTTGACAGGATCGTCGGCAGCATGCGCTCCTTATTGTCGACCAAAAGAATCATCAACGCATAGGCAGGCGGCTCTTCGAGTGTTTTTAAAAGGGCGTTCTGCGCCTCCTCCGTCATAATGGAGGCTTCGGGAACTATATATATTTTGCGGGCGGAATAATAGGGCTTTAAAATGATATCGTCGTTTATCTTCTGCCTTATATCGTCCACCCCAATGGATCTCTGATTTTCGTGTGTTACGGTTATTATATCAGGATGATTGTCAGAGGCCGCCATCTTACAGGAGTGACATTCGCCGCAGGGCTTCAGGCCACCCTTCTCACACTGCAGCGTCGAAGCGTATATCTTCGCCATGTACTCCTTGCCGGTATGCTTCTCCCCGTTAAGTATAAGGGCGTGAGAGACCTTTCCCCGGCTTATGGTCCGTCTGAAGTAGTCCGAGATCTCATCCTGACCTATTATATCCTCAAAGCTATCCATTATATTCCTTAAACATCCCCATTACATAAGAAGGTCTATCAGCAGTCCCCTTATCTCGCCTATCGTATTCATTATCGTAATGTTATCCTGCTCGTCCTTTACAAGCTCAGCAGCCAGCTTGTCGAGATTTTCATCCACGAGGCGGATTATCCCGTATACTCTGTGACGTCCCCTCCTGTCCAGAAAGTTCTCCCTCTCAAATTGATGCGAGCGATTCAATATCTCATTCAGGAAGCCCTTTATAAGGCCCCTGTATTTCTGCATATCCTGGATATTTTTGCGCTTTTTTATCTTCTCGCCCTGCATGGTGATCTCGTTCATCATGGTTTTCAGGGCTTCCTGAAGATCCTTCTCCTCTATCCGGCTTATAAGGGAAAATTTGAAGCTGTCGTCTGTATTTTCCTGGGGTTTGACCGGCTCCGGCATCTGCGCCTTGGAGATCTGATTGACCTTTATGTCCATCTATATCCTCTCCCGCTTGATATAATCAATATATTCTATTATATTATCACGGCATTCGGCAATGTCCATATTCTCAAATCTTTTAGTTATACCCGCTGCCTCCAGCTTCTCCTCTGAAAAATCCTCCGAATCCGCCAAAAATCTTCTGCACATCTCCTTGTAATCGGGAGTACTGCTCTTTTTTTCCCGGTCCATGGCCCTCTGAAGGCGCACCCCGTCGTCACATTCTATATATATGGGAAAGACTCTGCCAGCCCCCATATATTTTTTCATCGAGATAAAGGATTCCAGAGTGCCGATCATAAGCAGGTCCTGGCCCGTATCAAAGCTGCCGTCATCCACAGTATAGTAGACCCAGGGACCGTGTACCGTCATATAAGTACGCTCCTCTATGACCTTCTTTTCCTCCCTGAGATGCCTCAGTTCATCCTCTCCGGTAAAATTATATTCCCTGCCCTGAACCTCATATTCCCTTCTGGGCCTCGTGGTATACATGGTATAGACCTTAAGTCCCGTCTTTTTCAGGAGCTCCTTATACATACTGTCTTTGCCCGAAGCGCTTTTTCCGATTATATAAAATATCCTGCCGCTGTCCATCTTTTAATTTCTCTAATCCCTGTCTGTCTCCTCAAGCGCCCTAAAAAGCCTCTCAAAGCCCTCCTTCGTATCCATGGGCGAAGTCATCGCCAGGACATGATCTGGAGTGCTGAGCTCGCAGACCAGGTGGTATTTCTCTGAAAAAAGCCTGTAAAGCTCATGCCCGCTCTTATTTTTATGATGTATCACAAATTTATACGGATCCAGGCCGTAGACCTTATTCTGCCCTATCAGTTCCTCTCCCGCAATACTTATCCTGTCAAAGCCCGCTGACAGGCTCCTGAGCCTTTCCACCTCTCTGTAATGCTCCTTAAACCTGTCCCCCGGTTCCTTCAAAAAATCCAGACAGGCCGATATCCCGGCCATAAAAAGATAGGAGGGTGAGCTGGTCTGATATATTGAAAGATACCTTCCCAGGAGCTCTTCGTCTACCCGGTCTGAATTTACGAACATAAGCGCCGTCTGTGTAAAACAGGGCAGCGTCTTATGCAGGCTTTCGACTATGATATCCGCTCCGCTGAGCGCTGCGTTATCCGCATTGTATTTTTTTTTGCACTCCTCTTCAAAGCCCAGATAGGCTCCGTGAGCGCTGTCCACTATCAGAAGCTTTCCCCTTTCGTGGCAGACACTCGCTATTCCGTCAAGATCAGAAATGATTCCCCGGTAGGTGGGCGAGGTTATAAAAACTGCCTCTGTATCCGGAGCTCTGTCCAATGCCTTTTCCACATCCTCCGAATCCACTCCGCCGCCGATCATATACGGCTCTATAGCCGGAAGCTCAAGGGTATCGTAGTGCAGTTCTTTTAAAAACGCGGCGTTATATGCGCTCCTGTGAGCCTCATCGGCAATTAGGATACGCCCGCCCTTTTGCACCGCCGCAGATATGGCTGAAAGCACTCCCACCGTGGAGCCGTTGACAAGAATATAGGCTCGCTTTGCCCCGTAGACCTTTGCCGCACGGGTCTTTAGCTCCTCTAATATCCCCTCATTGGAGTAAAGGTCTCCAAAGCCCTCGATCTCCGTAATATCCAGCCCGAAGGCCTCTTTAAAAAATGGATATTCCGGATTCCTCTTGTGGCCTGGCATATGGAAAGGATATATGTCCGAAGCCTTTAATTCCAGAAGCTTTTGCAGAAGCTTACCCAAGGCTACTGTCCCTCCTGACTGGTCCCATTAGCTTCATTAGTCCCGCCAGTCTGCTCCTGTGCCTGTTCCTGCTGAGCCGCAGCATTCAGGGCGATCTGTGTCAGAAGCTCCTGCAGCTGAAGCTGTTCCTCAGAGGGCTGTTCTTCCTCTTTCTCCTTGACCACGTCTTCCTTTTTCTTACCGCCGTATACTATTACCGGTTCTCCCTTGACCACGTTCTCAAAAATTATCTTCGCCTTATCCAGCGGCAGATTTACACAGCCGTGGGAGCCGCTGTTGATATATATGCTCCCCCCAAACTCCTTTCGCCAGGTAGCATCGTGAAGACCGACATTTCCATTAAAAGGCATCCAGTAATTTACGGGGGACGTATAATTCTCCCCCACCAGCTCCGCATCCCTTTCCTTATAGGTTATCCCATAGGTCCCCTCGGGCGTACTGTTGCCGTTGACCGCCTTGCCGGAGACGCAGTCCGTCTCCGTCACCAGATTGCCGTCCTTGTATACATATACATGCTGGTTGTCCAGATCGACCTCGACATAGCTGCTGCCGATATCGCTGTCCCCATGCACCATTGCCCTCCCAAAATAGACAGGCTCCATATCTCCCACAAAGGTATTCTCTATAGCCTTTGTCACCTCCTCGATCGTAGAAGGTCTGTCCGTCCACCAGCCATAGTCGCCTCCGCTGACCGTTATCTTTTTCCCACGGGAGGTAGTGAATTCCCTCTTCATTCCGAAGGTATCGTGTCTCCTTGCAAGGCCCGCCACATATTCCTTGATATACGACGGATCGAAGGTGACCTGGGTTCCCTCCAGCGTTACCCAATCCTTGATCGTATTTCCGTCGAGCACCTCGGAATCTTCTCCGAAATCAAAGCGTATCTTTGTCCCGCAGTATTTATTGAGGTTATTTACCGTCTCATTCAGGACGGGGTCATCCGCACGTATCGCGGCCTTTGTATAGCATTCATCCCTGTCTATCGAAACGTTTTCATCCAGGGAGCTCACCGCGCCCTCGATTACCTTATATACTTCCTCTTTTACCGGGTCAGTTCCGGGTTCGTCGGGAATGACCGCATAGGCTCCATCCACCAGGTCATAATATGCATCCTTAGGCTGGCTGATATTCGAGGCCTTAAAAAAATCTGAGGCATCTATGAGCTCATGCAGCTCGCTGCTTGAAAAATCCGCCAGCGATTCTGCGGTCAGCTCCGATGGCCTGGCAAGCGCCGCTATCCACAAAAAGGCGTTTTGCTCCTTTATAAGCTGCCCTATCTGCCCCTCAAAATCCGGCTTAAAGGAAATGTCCGAGGCCTTTATATCCATACTGAGATCATTTCGCCCTGTCACCTTAAGTACATAATGACTCGCTTTTTCCGCAAAGATATTCTCCACATACTCCTCGCTCTTCATCGAAACATCTTCCCCGTTCAAGGTCGTATCGGGATAAAAATGCGTCATGAAAAAGATGGAGATTCCAAGATATGTTATTATAAGGATACTGGCGAGCACCAAAAGTACACCCCTTAATATCCTCATTCTTCTCTTATGTCTTTTACTTCTCTTCGAGCCTTCTCTCATAATTATCTATTAAATGATCGTATTTTCCTGTATTTATATCTATGATCGCCTTAATTCTCTCCGAATCAAATATCCTGCCCCGCGTTATGAGCCGGATAACCTCGTAATATTCGTGCAGATCCGGGTCTTCTATCTCATTATCATTATTCCATACGGATTCCCTGTAGCCCTCCGGTACGGCCCTCCTCAGATGTCCGACCCGCCAGTTGGGATCATATATCGCCGGCAGCTTCGATAAAAAGGCATCTCCCAGACAATATGTATCGTTCAGGTAGAGGTCCGGATTATAGTAGACCAGTATTCCTGCCGCGTTATCTATGATACCGCCGGAAAGACCGTTTTCTCTGAGATCGTCCGGCGCCTCATTGTTCCAGGTATCGCTTACACACAGCCTGCCCTCCCTTACCAGGGAAACCACATTGTTATAAAGTCCGGTAGTGGAGTAATAATACTCGCGCTCATCGGATATATGGGATGAATATTTATGTCCCAGCAGGTACTGTGAACCGATCACCTTGGAAAAGCCCAGCGTCATCACAAGACAAGCTATGACTGTGACATCAAATATACGCTTGTTAAGCCGCAGCTTTGTTATCTCGCTTATTTCTTTGTTTTCTATTATATAGAACATACACAGCGAGATAAAGAAGACCACTGTAAAATGCCTTCCCATCATGAAATCTCCGCCTATCCTGAGTATATATATAAGGTAGAGTATTATCCCTAAGGACACTGCGGTGTATTTCGACTTTTTTGCCGATATGCTCAATACTGTGCCTGCAACGGTGATCATAATGACCCCGGTATCATTTAGAAATGTGTAAAAATAATACAGGATGCCCCTCTTCAGATATTCTATCTGGGAAATTCCCGTACCCAGCTTGACATAGGCGGGATTGGGAAAGGGAAAGCCAAAATATATCACAGCAAAAAGCTCCCACAAAACAAAGAGCGAAAGGCCAGCGGCAGCGGCCAGCATTGCTTTGGGAAAGGATATGCCGTCCCTTTTCATGATAAAGATCCAGACAGCCGCAGGTGCGAATATCAGCACAGTATCCATCCTGGCCATTGCTATCGCAGAAATGATAAGCGCTATAACGAAAAGCTGCTTGAAATTATACCTCTCGTGCGCCGATAGAGCCCATAAAAACAGGGCGCTCAGCAAAAACAGCAGGCTGTTTTCAAGTCCTGAGGTAGTGTAGCTCATAAACGACGGGCTCGCGAAAAGTGCCAGCATCACCATCAGAATCTGCTCCTTTGAGCGGCAGAACTTATATACAAGTATGTAAAAGGCTGCCGAAGAAAGCAGCGTACAAACAACCAGAGAGGTGAAAAACATCTCTCTGGTAAAAAAATAAGCCAATGAAATTATAAGGGTGAACAGCGGACCTGTGCTGGCTGTCGAACGCTCTCCGATGTTGTAAACAAAACCATGACCTTCGGCAAGGTTTCGGGCCATGACGTAGCCATGATATGCATCGTCCGATTGCCAGGCAAGCAGCAACACTGTCACTGTGAACAGTATAAGGGAGAAAATCCTCCACCTGTCCACTTCGCTAAAGCCCGCCCTTTTATCGTGTTTTTTTTCAGCCATTGTCCTTACGAAGTATCTGCTCCTCGGTCAAAAATCTGTTGTGCCAGGCTGTCTTAAAATACTTGAAATTATCGAAAAAACCATTCTGGGAAACACCCTCTGTCCGAGCGGCCCAATGTCCGGGTATCTCGACAAATTTTGTCCCGAGCCTTAAGGGTTTTAGTGCCGTTTCAAGAAAGAACGGATGCTTCAATTCCTCCCACTCTATTGCCTTCATGAGCTTTGAAGGAAAGATCCTGAAGGCATAAGTCAGGTCGGACAGCCTGGTCAAATAGAAAAGACCTATGGCTCTTTCAAAAATCAGGTTGCATACGAGCTTTACCTTGCTGTATTTCTCAAAACCGCCCCCCTCTCTCCAGCGGGACGCGGTAATTATCCTGTCAGGATATTTTTTTGCAGCGTTGATAAATCTATGTACGACGACGGGATCCGTCTCCAGGTCACTTGACATCATGATAACATGGCTTCCCTTGGCAATATCTATCCCCTCGCGTATGGCACCTCCCACAAAGGGCAGAGTCTGATCCCAGATATATACAGAGGTCTGACCCTTATACTGCTCAACCAGCTCCTCAGCCGTCTTTCTGCAATCCGCGGAGGTCCTCTCGCAGAGAATGAATATTATTTCCGCTATGTCCTCCCTGTGACATGTCTTTAATATGGTTTCGACCGTCTCCCTGAGCGAGTAGGTT
>JAGBNT010000095.1 GCA_017634255.1 Lachnospiraceae bacterium | reverse complement strand
GAGTAGCTGTTCCCGAGGGCATAAAGAATTCTGGCGGCGTCACCTCCTTCGTGGAGTCCCTTAATATGTTCTATGACACACTTGAGGAAAATGCCAAGCTCATAGAAAATGCCTATGAGCGCGGGGATATCAAGCTCTATACGGTAAAGGTCCATTCCTTAAAGAGTTCCGCCAGGATAATCGGGGCCTCTGAGCTTTCAAAGCTCTGCCAGGAGCTCGAGGACGCCGGAAATAACGAGGATATGGACTTCATCAACGTCAATACGGAGAAGCTCCTTACAGACTATAAGGCCTATAAGGAGAAGCTCTCGGGCCTGGAAAAAAAGCCCGATACCTCAAGGCTGGAGCCCGTGGACGAATCAGAGCTCGCGGACGCCTATGAGGCCTTAAAGGAGGTCATACCCCAGATGGACTATGATTCGGTGGAGATGATCCTTGAGCAGATGAGCGCCTACCGGCTTCCCGCAGAGGATGAGGAGAGGTTCGATAAGCTCGGAAAAATGCTTAAGACCTTTGACTGGGACGGCATGGAAGCGCTGATAAGAGATATATAAAGGGAATTTAATATATGGAATTTTTGCGGAACAACCAACTGGATTTAATGTGTATCCTCGGCGGAGCCTGCCTGATCACAGCGCTTTTTGCCTCAATCACTAAGTCTCTGCCCTTAAGGCGCAAGAGGATTCTCATCTTTATTGAGCTAAGTGCCGCATTTTTACTCTTCTTTGACCGTTTTACATATATTTATAACGGTGTTACAGGCAGGGCAGGATACGTAATGATAAGGCTGAGCAATTTTATGCTCTATTCCCTGACCCTCCTGCTTGTCCTGGGCTTCAATATGTATCTTTCGGATATGTATTTACACGAAGGAGAGTTTAAAAACATTCCCAGGGTATTGAAGACGGCTGAGATCTCGTTAAAGCTCGGACTCATACTTACCGCTGTTGCGCACTTTACAGGTCTTTATTATAACTTCGATACAGCGAATACCTATCACAGAAGCACTTTCTTCTGGCTCTGCTATATAATACCGGTAGCGGCACAGCTATTGCATTTATACGCCATCATCAGGTTTCGAAGGCGCATCTCAAGGAGGCTGTATATCTCCTTCCTTTTTTTTGCGGTGGCTCCTCTTGTCGCCTGCATACCCCAGATGTTCATCGAGGGAATTTCTTTTATAAATCTTTCAGTGGTGGGCGTATGTATCGCCATCTATATCTTTACCCATCTGGATATGGTTGAAAAAGCGGAAGCCGCCAACGCCGTGGCTAACGAATTTTTTGAAAAGGAACAGGAGGACATGGAGCAGCTTTTAAAGAAGCTCTCGGGAGCCCTGGTCAGCGCTATAGATGCAAAGGATGAATTTACCAGAGGACATTCCGTCAGGGTTGCGGATTACGCGAGGAAGATAGCTGAAAATTTCGGAAAAAGTGAAAAAGAGTGTAATGAGGCTTATTTTGCGGGTCTCCTTCACGATGTCGGAAAGACGGGGATAAGTGACGCCCTGTTAAGCAAGGGGGAGGAACTGACGGAGGAGGAATTTGAGGCCATTAAACGCCATCCCGTAATAGGGGGACAGATCCTGTCCAGTATAGATGACAGACCCTATCTTCGCATTGGGGCGACCTACCACCATGAAAACTTCGACGGGACAGGATATCCCGAGGGGCTTAAGGGGGAGGAGATACCGGAGATAGCCAGGATACTGGCGGTTGCAAATGCCTATGAGATCATGAGCGCAAAGAAGAGCTACCGCGATCCCATGCCCCAGGAGCAGATAAGGGAGGAGCTCTTAAAGGACTCCGGCACAAAATTTGATCCGCTGTTTGTAAGTGCGATGCTCCATATCATAGATCAGGATTCAAACTACAACCTGAAGGAAGACAGCGAGGTAAGGCAGATATCCGAAAACAGCGAGCTTTATTTTGATGAGTACAGGAGTGTGGTCTCGGAGGGAATACATATTACCTCAAAGATGACCTCCATAAGCTTCAGGTACGCTCAAAATGAGGATTTTACCGATTATACCTGCTTTCCTGCCCTCATACTTTTCGATTCCCTCGACAGGACGGTCCATGACGAGGTGAAAACCGTCGAGGAATATAATTATCTTGAATACGGGGAGGTTTGGCTCGACGGCCATATCATAGCTACGGCTGCCCGGAATATGGTTGTAAATATTATAGAAGACCGCTCCGCTTCTATAGATCTCTCCGGGAATGAAAAAAAGCGTCATAGATACCGCGTTCAGGCGGTAAGGAATAAGGATCACGTGCTGATAAGGGTTAAAAATCCGGTACAGACCCTTGAGGTCATAGCAGCTCTCCCGGACAGCTCAAGATATGTCTATCTCGGCCTTACCGGAGAACATTCCAGGATAAGCCGTGTAAAGATAGATGTCGCCGCAAACGATATAAAAGAGGACTTTATTCCAAGGATAGCGGAGGAACTAAGCTTTATCAACAGGTTGGAGGGGGACCTTCCAAATATTCAGATCGACGGCTACCGTTCAGCCTCTACCGGGGCCATCCCCATAAAGGACGGTAAGAAGATAGAATTTCACACGATGAGCCTTCCTTCGGCCAGAACGGTTTGGCACTGCCCGCTTATCTCGATTTTTTACTCAACGGACGGGAAGGAATACGGTAAGCATTACCGGGAGTACGCCCTTATAAGCCTGGACGGTGAAAAGCGGGAGGGAGCGGACGAGGAGAGGGCCGAAAATGAGCTTCTTACCGAGCAGAAGGAGGACTTTAAGGGCTGGGAATACTGGAAGAAGAAAAACAAAAAGGGCTTGGAATGTGAGGTAAACTTCAGGATAAGAGGCAGCAATGTGATCATGACTACTGAAAATCTCGGGGTTTCCGTAAGGAATACAACAACTGTGAACGAAAAAATAGGGGAAATTTACTTTGCCCTTACCGGAGACCAGATCGCCATTACGGATATAAGATTAAAGAATCGGTGAGGATATGTTCTCATAGATCATGCCGGTTTGACAGCCGGGCAGGAGGGGTTTATTATTTTGCTTGTTTTTTACATGGAGGGATATTATGCAAAAGAAAGTTTTTCAGCTTTTAGTTGACAATACCGCCGGTGTTTTGAGCCGTATTTCCGGTCTCTTTTCAAGGCGTGGTTACAATATCGAAAGCATTACCGCGGGAACCACGGCGGACCCCAGGTTTACGAGGATAACCATAGTGGCCAGCGGCAATGACGATATACTTGAGCAGATAGAAAAGCAGCTTAGGAAGCTT
>JAGBNT010000094.1 GCA_017634255.1 Lachnospiraceae bacterium | reverse complement strand
TATGGTTCACTCCTTCCTGCTTATATATACAAAAAGTATATACAAAAGATAAGATGTAAGTCAATAAAAAGGGTGGCCATTTATGATGTGCCACCCTTTTTGTTTACTCCTTTTATTTCGCATATCTGTTCGCGCCGCCGATCGCAGAGTCATTCTCACAGCAGCTCGCGTCGCTGCGAGTGGGAACGGCCCTGGCGCGGTCATTCACTCAGCTTATACGTTGCGATCTCGTCGATCTCGCGGTTGGTGGCGACGAGGATGTCTTCGCCCTGCTTGTTCTTAAAGTGCATCGCGTTCGCGCAGCCGGTGTTCCTGTCTATAAAGTCCACGTGATAATTTCCCGCGTCCTTGTCCCAGGTTATGGCGATGGTGTCCTTCGTGCCCTTTCTCCAGCCCACTACCCAGGTGGGTCTGCCGAGGATAGTTGCGGCGCAGGTCGCGTGGATCATCTCGGTCTCGGCCTCGGGCCTGTCGTATTTCCACTGGGGAACGTAGTTGCCGTGCGCGTCGAGGTGGTAGATGACCAGCGAATTCCCATGGAATGGGCTGATACAGCCGAGCTCGGGCTGGCCGTCTCCGTCGAAGTCAAGGAGGACGGAATCGCTGGAGGGAACGCTTAAGAGCCGCTCAATCTCCCAGTCGGCCCCGGCGACGGCGGGAGGACTGAAAAGGAAGGTGCCCTCCTCGCAGCCCACCAGGGCGGCCTCGTAGCCTCCGTAATTCACCTTTGAATAGCCGTGATTTTTCAGCATATTTCCCATGAGCTTGGTGAGCTTCAGGGGCTTGCTCTCGCTATAGCCGGAAAGGTCCTCCGGCAGCACCGCTCCGTAGCAGGCGCCGGGGAAGCGCCAGTCGTCCTTGAATTCGTGCCCAGTTTTGAGACAGCATACCATAAGGTAATTCACTCCTCCCCGGCGAAGGATCCCGAAGCGGTGGACGAAGGGGGCATTGCAGAGGGTGCGGACCTCCCAGTCGTCCTTATGTTTAGGCGTAACTATCACGATCTTTGCCTCGAGCGAATCGTTGGGGGAATAGAATTTATGGGTCGCCAGAAATTGTCCGTCCGTTCCGGGGACCTGCACCATCGTCATTACTCCGCCCGGCTCCTCCCAGACGGTTTCCAGTCTTTCCCCGTCCTCGGAAAAAAGATAGCAGGGATCGTGCTTTTCGGCAGCTACAAGAAAGCAGTGTTCGCCTTTGTGATCCAGCTCCGCCATGGAGTAGCATTTATTCAGTTCTGATATAACCTTCTTTTCGACCTTCATTTGAACCTCCTCAAATCATTTTGCAAACGAACATAAATGATGAAATTAACGTGCGTTTGCTCAAAAGTAAAATATGGGCGTTTTAAGCAGCTTATTTGAAAATATATGTACATTATAATCTCGATATTATCGTTTTTCAAGTGCAATAAAAGGTAAATGAACAAATAATTCCAGAAATATGTGCTGAAAATTTCAGCAAAAGCGACAAATAAAAACGAACATATGAAACAAAATGACATGTCAGCCGGGAAAGACAGTCTAAAATACGCTAATTTATCACCTGTATCAGCCAGTGGTAATAATGCACAAAAGCCACATAAACGCACTCAATTATTGAGAAAAACGAACATAAAACGAACAAAAATAGCTTGAAAAACGAACACAAAACTTTTATCATGAACACATCAGGCTTATTTGAAAAAGCAAATTGAAATGCGATTGCAACGTAAACATTATTTAAACAGGAGGTAGGAGAAATGAGTAAGGTTTCAGAAATGACCAGAGAGAGCTGGATCATGAACACCTTCCCCGAATGGGGTACCTGGCTCGTCGAGGACATTGAAAATGAAGTCGTTCAGCCGGGGAATGTGGCCATGTGGTGGCTCGGATGCACCGGCATCTGGTTTAAGACTCCCGGAAACGCCAACATCACGATCGACTTATGGTGTGGAAACGGCAAGAGGACTCACGGCGACGGAAAGATGAAGCCCGGCCACCAGATGGCAAATATGTGCGGCGGGCGCATGATGCAGCCCAACCTAAGAAACGTTCCTTTTGTTATCGACCCCTTTGCCTTTAAGCAGGTGGATGCGGTGCTGGCAACACACTATCATCAGGATCACATGTCCGCGGAGTGGGCGGCGCACGTTATCCAGAGCGATATGAAGACGACGGACGAAAACGGCAAGGAGATACCGGTTCCCTTCATAGGACCCGCAAAGTCGGTGGAGACCTGGGTCAAGTGGGGAGTTCCCGAGGAGCGCTGCAAGACGGTTAAGCCCGGAGATGTGATAAAGATCAAGGATATCGAGATAGTCTGTCTGGACAGCTTTGACCGCACCTGTATCGTGACCACGGATTCCACCGGTGAGGACAGGGAGGAACTGACGGGCAAGTGCCCTACGGATATGGATGAAAAGGCGGTCAATTATCTGATAAAGACCCCCGGCGGAAATATCTATCATTCGGGAGACTCCCACTTCTCGATCTATTTTGCAAAGCACGGCAAGGATCACGACATCGACGTAGCCTTTGGCTCCTTCGGAGAGAACCCCATCGGCATGCAGGATAAGATGACCTCCATAGACGTTTTGAGAATGGCGGAAAATCTTCAGTGCAAGGTGGTCATCCCGATACATTGGGATGTATGGACGAATTTCCAGGCGGACTGCGAGGAGATAAAGCTGCTCTACGATTTCAAAAAGGACAGGAACGAGTATAAGTTCCATCCCTTTTTCTGGCAGGTGGGAGGCAAATACGTTTATCCCCAGGATAAGGACAAAATTTATTACCACCACCGCAGAGGCTTCGAGGACTGCTTCGAGCATCCGCAGAACATTCCCTTCAGGTCGTGTCTGTAATTAAAGATGGGAGGTAAATATGTCTACGGTATTACAGGAAATAGTTGAGAAAAAGCACTACAGCTTTATCGACGGCAAGGACGTTACCTGGCAGGAGGCGGTCCGCTTGAGCGCCCTGCCGCTGGTGGCCGACGGAAGCGTTTCCGAGGACTATTACAAGCAGATAGTGAGCTGCATCGAAAAGTACGGTCCCTACATGGTCTTCGAGCACAATATCGCAATGCCCCATACCACGGAGAATCCCATAGGTGCCTTTAAGACGGGGATCGGCTTTATGGTTTCGAACGAGCTCATAGATTTCGGAGAGGACGAGGACGGCGAGAAAAAGGAGGCAAATATTTTCTTCACTCTTTCCTCGGTCAATTCCGACGAGCATATGAACAATATACAGCAGCTTTCGCAGATCTTCTGCAACGACGAGCTGATAGACGCGCTTGCTGCGGCAAGAACTCCTGAGGATATCCTCGCGGCGGAGGAAAGGTACCCCTGCGAGGAAGAGGATTAAGTTAAGGTTTTAAAGTTTTAGAAAGGGAGTTCGAGTGCCCATCTACGTTGTGAAACACTACGAGGCACTCTGGCAATTTGCTTCGCAAATTGTCACTACATAACGAAAGGAGTAAAATTATGCAAATTTTAGCTGCAATATGGGATTTTTTTGCAACTTATATTTTACAGAAGGCACCATACATGGTGGGCTTCCTGACACTCGTCGGCTACTGCCTTATGGGAAAGAAGTGGTACGACACGCTGGCAGGTACCTTAAAGGCCATCATAGGAATGCTGATACTGAACGCAGGTTCCGGCGGACTGACCAGCAATTTCCGCCCGATCCTTGCGGGACTTAAGGATCGTTTCAATCTTACCGCCTGCGTAATAGACCCCTATTACGGACAGAACGCGGTTACGGCAGGAGTTGAGGAGGTATTCGGAAAGGGCTTTTCACAGGTTATGACCCTCCTGCTCATCGCCTTTATCGTAAACATATTACTTGTCCGTTTCAATAAGATAACGAAGTGCCGTACGCTCTTCACCACAGGTCACGTGCAGGTACAGCAGGCTGCAACGGCTTACTGGCTCATCCTCTTTGCACTGCCCGCTCTTCGCAATAACAACGTGGCTCTTATGGTAGTTATGTCAGTTATCCTCGGAGCTTACTGGGCGGTAGGCTCGAACCTTACGGTTAAGCCCATGCAGGAGCTTACGGAGGGTGCAGGTTTCGCGATCGCTCACCAGCAGATGTTCGGTATCCGTCTCGGAGCCTTCCTTGCGGACAAGCTCTTCGGAAGCAAGGATGGAAAGAGGAAGGTTAAGAAGGTAGGCGATCTTGAAATGCCCGGCTTCTTCTCGATCTTTAACGAGAACATGGTTTGTACCGCTATATTGATGACAGTATTCTTCGGCATCATAATGATAATCATCGGAAAGCCCTTCTTTGTTGAGTCCGGCGCTACGAGCGAGACTGAGAACTTCGGCTTCTACATCTTCAATACCTCGCTTCAGTTCGCGGTATACCTTGCAATACTGCAGCTTGGCGTACGTACCTTCGTTACAGAGCTTACCGCTTCCTTCCAGGGTATCGCTGACAAGCTTCTTCCTTCGTCAGTTCCCGGCGTTGACTGTGCGGTCTGCTACGGCTTCGGCGATGCAAACGCGGTTACCTTCGGCTTCCTTGCAGGTCTGACAGGACAGATAATAGCGATCATCGCGCTTATAGTTATGGGCTCGCCTACGATCATAATCTGCGGTTTCGTTCCCGTATTCTTCGACAACGCTACGATCGGTCTTGTTGCCAACGAAAAGGGCGGAATGAAGGCCTGTCTGGTAATCCCCTTCTTCTCGGGTCTTATCCAGGTCTTTGGTGCAGCTCTTATCTCCGGCTGGGTAGGTCTTGCAGATTACGGCGGATACCTCGGAATGTTCGACTGGGATACGGTATGGCCGCTCTTCACGGTTTCGATGCACTATCTCGGCTACATAGGAGTTGCGCTGGTGGTTATCGTTTTGCTGGCAATACCCCAGATCGAGTACCGTATGGACCCCAAGGGCTACTTCCTTATAACAGAGGACTACGAGGCTTATCAGGAGCATATTAAGAGCAAGGAAAAGGCTGCATAATTCAGATTTTATAATCCGGGCGGTATTGGTTCACAGTCCGCCCGGACAGGAGTATAATACATTATTAACGAAAGGAAATATTGATTATGGCAAAACTTGACGGAAAGAAATTACTTGCATGCTGCGCAAACGGCGCCGGTTCTTCACTGATGATGGAAAACGCGATCAAAAAGGTTATGACAAAATACAGCATCAAGCCCGGAGAGCTCAGGCATTGCGCGGTATCTGAGGGAAAGAGCGCGGCAAGAAACTACGACGTTGTTTTTTGCGCAAAGACCTTCATTAAGAATTTTGAGGATGTGGGAGCCAATACAACGGTCATTCCTTTAAAGAATGTTATGTCAGATAAGGAAATCGAGGCAGGACTTAAGGAGGCAGGGCTTCTCGACGAGTAACAAAGATATATAAAATTATTATTTAGTCAAAATGCAGCAGAGCCGGGCTTTTAAATCAATATCCTATAGTTTTAGGGTCCGGCTCTTAAGAGTCACAAAAAATTTTTGAAGGCGGTAGCTTAATGCTGAAAGCGGTAATATTTGATATAGACAATACCTTCTATAGCTACGACAGGGCAAATGAAAAGGCGAGGGCGGCGATAGCGGCATACGCAGCCGAAAATCTCGGAATGACGGCGGAGGAATTTAATGCCGATTACAACAGGGTCTTTGACGAGCTTATGGAATACATAGGAGAAAAGGCAGCCTCCCACAACAGGCTCATACGCTTAAAGACCATACTTGAACAGCGCTCCCTCCCCCTTCATCCGCACGCCATGAACCTGTATAACCTTTACTGGGACACCGTCATTGACAGCGCCGAAAGCTATGACGGATATCTGGAAGCCCTGGACTATATCCGTTCAAAGGGGCTGAAGATCGGCATAGGCACTAATATGACTGCCCGGATCCAGTTTTTAAAGCTGGAAAAGCTTAAGGTGCTGCCCTATGTGGATTTTTTTATATGCTCGGAAGAGGTGGGGGAGGAAAAACCCTCCCGGAAGCTCTTTGAGAGGTGCGTGGAAAAGGCGGGCTGCAGAGCGGAAGAGTGTCTTTTTATCGGAGACAGCTTAAAGCACGACATTATTCCTTCTTTAAAGCTCGGGATGAAAGCGCTCTGGTTCGATCCTGAGGGTGCCGGCACGGAGGGCTATGAAAGCTTTAAAGATTACAGGGAGCTGCCAGGTATCATCGGCAGGTTGGCACAGGAATGAGGAACAGCAGAAAAGACGTAGACAGCAGACAGCTTAATATTTTAAACCTTGTACGTGAGCAGGGAGAGGTCCGCTCCGAGGACATTGCAAAGCGATACAGCATATCGATGATGACGGTACGAAGGGACTTGCAGCTCCTTGAGGAGAGACGGCTCCTTAAGCGGACCCACGGCGGGGCGGTATCCTTTGAAAAGGGATATTCCCTCGACGGGATAAGTGCGGATGTTACGCGGTGCAGAAATAAGATATCCGAATATGCCGCAACCCTCGTAGAGACGGGAAACCATATATTTATCAATGGAAGCCGCACGGCGCTAAATCTCCTGAAGTATGTCAGGGATAAAAATGTGATGGTATGCACGAACAACGGCTGGGCGCTTGGAGAGGAATATCCCGGAGGGGTCAATGTAAAATTCACGGGGGGAGAGGCGCGTGACATGATAATGGTCGGAGAGCTTACCATGCGAAACCTTCTGGAGCTGACAGTGGATAAGACATTTTTGGGCTGCGCCTCGGTCTATGACGACGGGAAGTTTCAGTACAATATACCCAATGAGATAGGCATTAACGAGGCAATGATAAGCAGGACGAGGAATGAGCTTTTTATCCTGGCGGATCACACGAAGATAAAGCGTCAGGAGCACCGCGACGATTCCTATGGGAGCTGCAGCTATGAAAGGGCACTGACCCTTGTTACGGATGAGGCTGCCGACCCCATTGTTATCGAGAAGCTAAGGCAGTACGGGATGAAGATAGTGCTGGTGCCCCTGGATTGAGGGAGAAGCAGAGGGCTTATCCGTTTTACTCAAGGAATTTGAATTATGGAATATTTTTCACAGCTATTGTTATATTTACCCGGTATCGTTATCTTTCTCGTGGGCTCGGGCAAGGTAAGGCAGTACATGAGGGTTCATAAAAAGGGAGCCTGTGCGGAGGCGGGTGTCGTTCGCTGCGAGCATGTTGTAAAAAAGGATAAGGCGGACAGGGAGGTCTATAATTATTACAACGTGTTCGTGGAATTTGTAAATCCCCAAAATCATCATAAAGTGAGCCGGAGCGTAAAGTCTCCGGTTGAATATGTAAAGGGACAGCGCGTCATGCTCTATCTGGACGGCTCGGAGGATTCGAGGCTGACGCAGGCGGTGGACGAATCGCTGTTTAATCCCTGGGTGCTGATGATAATAGGAGCGCTTTTAATAGTGCTGGCATTGGAGGAGAACCGGGGCAATGAGGTGCCTGCAATGCTCTGCCTTTCGGCGGTGCTGCTGGTGGTTGGGGGCAGCATGATAGTTAATTATGCGCTTCTTAAGCGAAAGGGTCTGCAAAGGCTCGATTCTAAGATAGTCGATGTCTATAAAAGGCAGATATCCAAGGGAACTAAGATAATCAAGGCGGACAAGTTTACCTACTATCCCATCGTGAGGTATGAATTGGATGGCAGGGAAAATATGCGGATGTGCAATATAAATTCCGGAAATGCTAACTCGTTTAAGACAGGGGATACCATGCCGCTCTATCTCGATCCCGCCACCGGTTATGTTATGGAAAAACGTGAAAGTCCGGTGGTTTTAATAGCCGGCATAGTGATCTTTTGCATAGGGATCCTGGCGGCATTAAGTATATTGTCGGTTGTGTGATCTTAAGGGACTGAGTCTTTTATATTTTGTACCTAAATTTGTCAGCCCCCTTAATAAAAACTGAATAGTTGTCGATATAATAAACAGCAGGGAGTGCTTTTGGCGGTATGGACACCACCGTTAAAGCGCTCCCGGCGCAATTTAGGGACTGACTGCAGCGATCAGGCAGTTTCCTGTAAAAAAGTTCCGTTTGCAGCCCTTATAACGACAGGTCATATCCATTGACAGGGTATTTGCCGGGAACATCCGTGCACAATATTATGTCAACCGATATGGGCGCCGGGAAAAAGGGGGAAAACACTATTAAAATCGCATCATCGACAATAGGAATGGAATCCGCCAGGCATTACGCCGAAATCCGTACGGACACGTATTCCCAGAGGGACTGGGGAGCAACCTACCTGCAGGGCAGGTTTAAAGGGACATCGATGTCCCTTGAGGAAAATGAGAGCTATAAGAACGGAAAGGAGACGAAAAATAAGAAGGAGGAACAGGACAGGGGCTTTGAGGATTCCCTGAATAATCTGAGGAACACCTATAAAGCCATGCAGACCCGGGGGATCGAGAGGGTGAGCTCCCCTTCAGAAAGCTTTATGAGGTTTAAAGCAGCCTGCATCAATTACCTTATAATGCTGTTCTTCGGGCTGGACAAAAAGGATCTGCTGGGACTGGGAGCTGACAGCGACTTAAACGGGCTGGTGACTTCGGGTCAGGGTATAAATGCTTCCACAGGCGGGGATTACAGCGAGTATCACCTGCACTATGAGAGCGAGACCACCAGCTATGAGGCAAAGGGAAAGGTAGTGACCGAGGACGGACGGGAGATAGAGTTCGGACTCAGCGTTTCGATGAGCAGGAGCTTTATGGAGGAGAGCAGTCTCGATATAGCATATGGAGAGCCGATTTACTGCGATCCTCTGGTAATTAACATGGGCTCGCTGCCCGGAGAGGTTTCCGACCAGACCTTCAGCTTCGACATCGATGCAGACGGCATTGAGGACAAGATAAGCAGGCTCGTGGAGGGCTCGGGCTTTCTGGCTCTGGATAAAAACGGAGACGGGCAGGTGAACGACGGCAGTGAGCTCTTTGGGGCGACTACCGGAGACGGCTTTGAGGAGCTTGCTGAATATGACGAGGACAAAAACGGCTGGATTGATGAAAATGATTCCATATTCAATAAGCTCAGGATATGGACTAAGGATGAAGACGGGAAGGATGCGCTGCTGACCTTAAAGGAGGGCGACATAGGAGCTATTTCGCTGCAGCGGACAAGGACGCGCTTTACCGTTAAATCAGATACGAACGCGGCGTTGTCACAGGTTAGGAGCTCGGGACTTTTCCTGCATGAGTCCACGGGGCTTGCTGGAAGCATACAGCAGATGGATTTCGCCAAGCAGGCTGTATAATTGAACAGGGCTGTCGCAACAAGCAAAAAAATTTTGATACATTTTTGCTAACGCGACAGCCCCTTATTTATACTTACTGTCTGTCGAAATAGGCTTTTCCGTTGTCGGGGTTAAAGTAGGTGCGGATATAGCCGTCCGTGCTCAGGACGACAAACTCATTGGTATCTTCAATATAGTATACGTCGTCTCCGTCCTCAGCCTCTGTCTTATGCAGGGCATTGGGATTGCTTATGACCCTCGAAGCGGCTTCCTCGTAGGCTTCCTCGGTTGTAAAGCCCATGTCTATGCCGTGCTTTGTAAAATGCGAAAGACGAAGCTCGGGAGTTCTGAAGGTGTAGGAGGCTTCCGCAGCGGGAACGGGAGCGGAGACTGTTTCTTCGGCAGCGTCTTTAGCGTCGGCGGCGTCCTTGGCAGCGCCCGACTCTTCGGCGGCGACAGGCTCTTCGTCAGTGACAGCCTCTTTAGCAGCCGCCGCGGACTGACTCTGAGAGTTTATTGCCCCGTAGTCAGCTACACCGGTAAAGCGCAGCAGCAGGAGCAGTATAAGAAGCGCAGCCACCACCAGTATATAGTTTCTCGTAGATTTATTCATATGAAGCCTCTCCCATAGTTATCATTTTATTATAATAATAGTTAAAAGGTCTTCTTTGTCAAATGCAGGTGAATGACGTGTGTTTATGAGCAGGTGCTATGAGCCTAGAACTGTCTGAGCCTTTTATATTTTGTGCTGGTTTTTCAGCCCCGCAACTCTTCTTCCAGGTAAATGCCAAAACGAAAAACAAAATCATTGAAAAAAAACTGATATGCTATTATAATCAAAAGAGGCGTAAAATCAATAATTCAGGAGATGATAATTATGCTTGCAACGCTAATACCTTTGTTTGATGAAAATATGGTGGTTTCGTCCTATTCGATCTTTGTGCAGAAGGACAACTTTCTTTTAAATCCCAGCTTTATGGGAAGCGGACGTTTCGATGGGGCGACACATGTTGAGGGACTTGAAATCGTAGACAGCATCGGTATGGAGACTCTCTCCGGAGATAAGGATGTGTTTGTTGAGATAAACAATGTCTCGATATTCTCCAACGTGGACGAGCAGTGCGGGGAGCCCCACGGCAGGATAGTCTTTCTGGTAGACGATACGGTAGCTCCCGTCAAGGATTATATAGACAGATTGAAGGAGCTTAAGAGCAAGGGTTATAAGCTTGCTATCCAGAAGCTGCCTATTGAGAAATTTGAGCCCTACCGGGAGATACTCTCCCTGATGGACTATATCCTCCTGAACCATAAGAAGATAAAGATAGAGGTTGCCAAGGTCTATTTCGGAAAGGTATATCCAAATATCAGGCTCTGTGCAGTCAATGTAGAGACCCAGGAGGAGTTTGACAAGCTCAAGGCTGACGGCGGCTACGACCTTTACGAGGGAAGCTTCTTCCGTAAGCCGAGAAAGACCGAGGGTACAGAGGTTGCACCTTTGAAGGTGAACTATATAGAGCTCTTGAATGTGGTAAACGATTCGGATTTCGATCTTAGCGATGCGGCGAAGGTTATCGGAAGAGATACGGCTCTTGTAATATCACTGCTGGAGATGGTTAACCGGATGACCGTAAACAAGGGTATCAGCTCCGTAGCGCATGCGGCTTCAATGCTTGGGCAGAAGGAGCTTAAGAGGTGGATAAACACCGCGGTGACAAAGGAGCTGTGTGCGGACAGACCCAGCGAGATAACGAGGCTTTCAATGCTTCGCGCGAAGTTTGCCGAGAATCTGGCTCAGGTATTTGAAATGCCTATGCAGGCTAACGAGCTCTTCCTGATGGGACTTTTCTCCGTGCTTGACGTTATTTTGGATAAGCCCATAGAAGAGGCTTTAAAGATGGTCAAGGTTTCCAAGGAAATCGAGGATGCCCTTATCAAGGGTACGGGAAATTTCGCTCCGGTCATGGATTTCGTAGTTCAGTACGAAAACGCTTTCTGGCAGGAGGTTTCCAGGCAGATGGTGCTTTCTGAGATAGATATGGATGCGGTATACAATGCTTACATTGAGTCCCTCAGGTGGTACAGGGATCTGTTTTCAAACAAGTAATACCTTAAACAAGTTCAATAATATAACGCTGCTGCGGTTGTTGCCGCAGCAGTTTTTCTTTGAAGATGGGAGGATATGAAATATGAGCAGGGCGGATATTATTTTTAAGGCGATGTGCGAGGATATTCTCGAAAACGGCACCGATACTCAGGGAGAAAAGGTCAGACCGAAGTGGGACGACGGCTCATACGCCTATACTATTAAGCAGTTCGGGGTGATAAACCGCTACGACCTTTCGCAGGAGTTTCCGGCGCTGACCTTCAGGAGGGTGGCACTTAAAAGCTGTGTGGATGAGATCCTTTGGATATGGCAGAAAAAGAGCAATAATATAAAGGATCTTAAGAGCCATATCTGGGATGCGTGGGCGGATGCGGACGGCTCCATCGGCAAGGCTTACGGCTACCAGATGTCGGTTAAGCATAAATATAAGGAGGGGGATTTCGACCAGGTTGACAGGGTCATATACGACCTTAAGAACAATCCCTTTTCAAGGAGGATAATGACCAACCTCTATAACCACCACGATCTGAACGAGATGAACCTCTATCCCTGCGCCTATTCCATGACCTTTAACGTAACGCAGAAAAAGGGACATGACAGGCTGGTTCTGAATGCGGTTTTGAACCAGCGCTCAAGCGACATTCTGACCGCGAATAACTGGAACGTGGTTCAATACGCTGTGCTCATGCATATGTTTGCCCAGGTCTGCGATATGGAGGTCGGGGAGCTCGTGCACGTCATCGCCGATGCGCATATCTATGACCGGCATGTGGATATAATAAAGGAGCTTATTCAAAGACCCATGTATCCGGCACCTGTATTTAAGATGAACCCTGATATAAAGGACTTTTATGAATTTACCCCGGAGGATTTCACGCTTGAAAACTACACCACCGGAGAGCAGGTTAAAAATATACCGGTTGCAGTATGAGAAGCCCTGTCAGGATATCCTGTTGACGTTGATTTTTAGGGGATATAAAGATATAATTATAAAAGTTATGCCCGGGAACCATTAGTCCGTGTGGCGGGAATATCGTGGAAAGGAGGCGCGTCGTGGATAAAAGGTTTGAATTGGATTTTATAAGAAATACAGTAGCAAATCCCGGCGACAATGCGTCTCCGGAGGAGCTGTACGAGAGACTGGTTAAAAGGGTCAAGAAATACCATCCCTCCGATGATATTTCCATGATAGAGCGCGCCTATGAGATAGCCAGGAGCGCCCATGAGAATCAGTTCAGAAAGAGCGGAGAGCCCTATATCATCCACCCCTTGAGCGTGGGGATTATCCTTGCGGATCTGGAGCTGGACAAGGAGACCATAGTTGCCGGGCTCCTTCACGATGTCGTAGAGGATACCGAGTGGACTAATGAGGATGTGACCCGTGAGTTCGGCAGGGATGTGGCGCATCTCGTGGACGGGGTAACGAAGCTAAGCAAGCTCCAATACCATGGGGACAAGATGGAGTTTCAGGCTGATAACCTAAGGAAGATGTTCATGGCCATGGCTAAGGATATCAGGGTTATCCTGATCAAGCTCGCGGACAGGCTCCACAACATGAGGACCCTTAAATATCAGCCCGAGGAAAAGCAGAAGGAGATAGCGAGGGAGACCCTCGACATCTACTCCCCGATCGCGCAGAGGCTCGGTATTTCCAAGGTAAAGGTGGAGCTCGACGACCTTTCGCTTAAGTATTTAAAGCCCGATGTATATCAGGAATTAAAGGAGACCATCTCCGCCAAGAAGGAGGAGAGGGAAGAATTTATAGAGGGTGTGGTCGAGGAGGTCAGGAAAAATATCGAGGAAGCCCATATCGACGCATCGGTGACCGGAAGGGTTAAGCACTTCTTTTCGATATATAAAAAGATGGTCAACCAGAATAAGACCATCGACCAGATATAT
>JAGBNT010000093.1 GCA_017634255.1 Lachnospiraceae bacterium | reverse complement strand
TAATGCAACACCCCCCTTATATCAGTTTTCTTAATTTGAGTAAAGAACATGGAAAAGATGCAGACAACAAATGAATATGAAAGCCTGCGAATTGAAAACCAGCTGTGCTTTCCCCTGTATGCCTGTGCCAAGGAGGTGACGCGCCAGTACAGAAAGTCGCTCGAGGAGCTGAATCTCACTTATACGCAGTATATTGTCATGATGGTCTTATGGGAATATGGAGAGATGACGGAGAGTGAACTGGGGAGGATAGTGCATCTGGATTCAGGGACTCTTGCGCCGCTGCTCAAGCGTCTCGACAAGCAGGGCTATATCAACCGGATCAGACCGGATGACAATGAACGAAAGCTCTATCTATCACTTACCGAAGAGGGAGAAGTGCTGAAGGAGCGGGCAGTGGAAATTCCGGATAAGATGCAGGGGTGCATCGATCTTCCGCCGGATGAGCTTATGCAGCTGAAAATTCTCCTGGACAAGGCGCTTACAAAAATGGGAAGGACGAGAGAAGGATCAAATACGGAGTAACAGATCATTATGGGTGAGAAATTTGACATCCAGGAATATATGACACAGGGCGTGGAGCGCGTGGTGTCGGATGCCTTGAAGGCCACCTTAAAGGACCCCAGAGAGAGTGCTTTTATGGTGAAATTTGCTGCGGCCAGCCGGGCAGCTTCCAAAAAGAGAAAGAAGGCGGAGGATAAAGGGGAGCATATCCCGCCATTTCTGATAGCCAGCATTACGAGCAAGTGTAATCTTCATTGCGCGGGCTGCTATTCGCGGTGCAACCACGCTACGGTGGATTCTGAGCCTGTGGCGCAGCTTACGGAAGACGAGTGGAACGGGGTATTTAAGGAAGCGGATGACCTTGGAGTAAGCTTTATACTTCTGGCAGGCGGTGAACCGATGCTGAGACGTGATGTCATCACTGCGGCGGCCGGTACGCCCAGCATCCTGTTTCCAATATTCACGAACGGTACCTTCATAGACGAGAGGTATCTGGAGCTGTTTGACAAAAGCCGCAACCTTTTGCCCATCATCAGCATCGAGGGAGAAAAGGAGGTCACGGATGCAAGACGCGGAAAAGGCATTTATGAGAGCCTCATTTCCAACATGGACAAGCTGCATGAGCGGGGGCTTATCTTTGGCGCGTCCGTGACTGTGACTACACAGAATATCAGGGAAGTCACTACGGAGCATTTTCTGAAGGAGCTTTCAGACCGCGGCTGCAAGGCGGTCATATTTGTGGAGTTCGTTCCCGTAACGGATGACAGTACGGAGCTGGCGCCGGGAGAAGAGGAAAGGGAATATCTTGCTTCGGAGATCAGCCGGCTTCGTGCATCGCATCCCGAGATGGTCTATATTTCCTTCCCCGGGGATGAGAAGAGCTCCGGCGGCTGTGTGGCAGCCGGAAGAGGCTTTTTCCATATCAATTCCCACGGAGGGGCGGAACCTTGCCCGTTTTCTCCGTATTCAGACGTGAACATAAGGAATACATCACTTAAGGCCGCGCTGCATTCGCCGTTGTTTATGGCCCTGAGGGATGGAGATATCTTAAAGGACGACCACGCAGGCGGCTGTGTTTTATATGAGAAAAGGGAACTCGTAGAGAGCTTATTACATTAAAAAGGAGGCAAAAATGATAATCAAAGCAGTAAAGTATTTTGAAAAGGGCTTTTACGCACAGGGAATGGTATTTGGAGGAGAGGACGGTGCCGAGCATTATGATAACAACGTAAGATACCGTGGTTCCCTGCAAAATTACGTGATCGATACCGGAGAGGACGTTATCCTGGTCGACACAGGACTTCCTAAGGAAACTCCGGGCGCTGTCTGGGATGGCAAGGCGGGAACGCACCTCGGAAGGTGGATCGAGGATTATGAGTCAGCCCTCAAAACAGCCGGATATGAGCCCTCGCAGGTGACAAAAATTGTCCTGACCCATAAGCACAGCGATCACTCGGGAGAGATCAGAAGCTTTCCAAACGCAAAGTTCTATGTGAAAAGGATAGAGCTTGAGACGGAAGAGATAAAGGCGCTTAAGGACCATCCGGGGATCACGCCTGTAGACTTCACTGACGGGCCTTATTATAACTTTAAGCGCAGTCAGATCATCGCTCCGGGAGTGCGTATGCTGCCCGCACCGGGACACACCTATGGCAACAGCATCGTTATCGTGGAGGACGGAGAGCTCTTCTATATGATACACGGAGATCTTTCCTATTCGGATGAGGCAATTTACGCGGATAAGCTGTCTATAGTATATGATGACATTCATCTTGCCAGAAGCACGCAGAATACGGTCCGTGAATTTATCCGCAACCACCCGACGGTTTACTGCAGTACCCATACTCCTCTGGGCTATGAAAACCTCGAGGCCAGGAGGGTAATGGATCTGGACAACCCGCCCGAGACGATCTGGCCTGGCGAGGACTACTTCGTCCTGGACGAGGCAACCGGAAAATATATCTGTTCCGTATGCGGCTATGTATATGACCCCGCGGAGCATGACGGCGTTGCCTTCGAGGACCTTCCCGAGGACTGGAAGTGCCCGAAGTGTAAACAGCCGAAGGAGAAGTTTGGCAAGGCGTAAGCGGATGTGAGTGCCGGCAGGAGGGGGAAGGGAATGTATTATTTGATAGATACGATGCTCCGCAGCTGTTCCTCGGAGGAGTGCCATAGGGGAGAGTACCAGTACGTGGCGGTTTTGTCGCCGGAGGAGTGGACCGGGGAGAGCGCTCAATTTGAAATGGGAATAGACCTGGATCTGAATGTGGACCAGATATATACGACAAAGGCCGAGGTAAACTACGATTCTGTTACCGGTACCTTCGATATTCCCGACAGAAACAGTATGACTGGGGACTATCATAAGTTTGCCTTTGCCCTCGATGAGAAGGGGATAGTGTTCATTGACTATGGCAATATTACCTCACAGATAATCGACAGGATAAAAAATACAAAAAGTGGCGGCTGCCATGTCTGGAAAGATTTATCTATGATTTTCTGGAACAGATAATACGCGAAGATTTGAGCACCCTGGAGGGCTTCGAAAAAAGACTGGATGTCATAGACAACGATATTGACAGCGGAAAAGAAGGAGATCTGGATGCCTTAAATGATATCAGGGGAAATCTCAGGGACTTTAGGATTCATTATAACCAGCTGATTGATTTGGCCCAGGAATTTGAAGAGAATGAGAACAACTTCTTCAAGGTGGAGCAGCTGCGCTTTTTCCGGCTATTTTCCAACAGGGTCTCCCGCCTGCATGACATAGTAAATTCCCTCCTGGAATATACGAATCAGATACGCGACACCGACCAGTCCCGCCTCGACGTGAAACAAAACCGCATCATGACTGTACTCACCGTCGTCACGACGATCTTCATGCCGCTTACCCTTATAGCCGGTTGGTATGGAATGAATTTCAAATATATGCCCGAACTGGATTCCGTTTGGGGCTACCCCGCAGTTATATGTGTCTCCGCTTTAATAGTCCTGCTCAGCCTGGTGTTCTTAAAGCATAAAAAGTGGTTGTAGCATGGTGGGCTATTGAGGCTGATTATGATCAGTTCTGAAAACATATATTTCTGAAAGCTGGCGGATATCTGCGCTTTTGGCGTGGGTATCCGTCTTTTTTTGCATTGGTAATTGAACCATCGTGAGTATGTATGATGACCTAAACTACGGCAACATTGCTTCAGAGATGGTCGAGTATGGAGATGATGTTTGGCTTCCAAAACAATTTCACGATTTTGTCACTTCTTTGATAGAAAATAAGTGAGATACATTTAAGTTTGTAGTTGCGAAAGAACAAGGCTGTTAGGGTCGGGCGAGAAAGGCCATTCAGAGTCGGGTAAAAAGGGCCATTTATTAGTCGGTTAGAAAAGGCCAACGCATCAACTTTTTCATTTCTTGCTACTGTTTATGAGTTACTGTTTGTTTCTCTATTGCCGGTCGT
>JAGBNT010000092.1 GCA_017634255.1 Lachnospiraceae bacterium | reverse complement strand
TAGTGCATATCGGTTGGTATTTCGACAGAATATATGATTTTGAGATGATGAAGGTTTTCCTCAAAAACACTGTATTTCACTTCGATCCGGCAGCTTCAATACCGGAGCTTCATGCACTTGTGAGTGGAAATCTCACAAAATGGACTGTTCCGATAATCGCAATTTCTTACGCAATTACGGCGCTTGTCAGCGTTTTTAAAGAAAAAGAGATGGATATATACAAAATGTTGTATAATAGGACTGTGGTTTTCAGATGGGTCTTATATCTTATAATATTTCACCTGATTCAGCTCGCATTGATATATGGTACGGCGACGGAGAGCTTCATGTATGCGTTCTTCTGACGCCTGTATTCCGTGAAATGATAAGTTGTATCGGCGGGGCGGAACCCTGGAGGTTTCCGTAGCGTGATACCTGATAGAGGAGAAAAAAATGTACACAAAAAATATACTGGACTGGCTGGAGGCGGATGCGAAAAATTTTCCGGACAGGCCGGCCTTTGGAGATACGGAGGGGGATATAAGCTATTCCGAGCTGATGAGGGACGCCCGTCTTATCGGAAGCTTTATCATAAAAAAGGCAGAGCCAAACCGGCCCATAGCTTTTTTCCTGGAGAAGAGCTGCGTAGCCGTAAGGGGCATGTTCGGCGCAATCTACGCCCGCTGCTTCTATTCCATAATGGATGTGAGGAGCCCCATACCTAGATTGAAGAAAATGCTTTCGGTCTTAAAGCCGGCGCTCATTCTCACGGACAGGAAAAATGCTGAGGCGGCGGAGGAATTCCGGGATGAGGCTGAGATCTTCTGTATAGAGGAGCTGCTTCAAAGGGAGAGCGTGGACGAGGAGCTGCTCAGTGTAAGGAGGGCAGGGGCTCAGGACATCGACCCGATTTATGTAAACTTCACCAGCGGCAGCACCGGCACACCCAAGGGGGTCACCGTTGCACATCGCTCGGTCATAGAATTTATAGAATATTTTACGGAGCTTTTCAATATCGGCTCCGACGACATTCTGGGAAATCAGGCGCCCTTTGATTTCGATGTATCGGTCAAGGACATATATTCCGGACTGTACAGAGGCGCGAAGGTGCAGATAATTCCCCGGGATTATTTCAGCAATCCCACGGCGCTGATGGATTATCTTGCGGACAAGGAGGTCACGACCTGTATTTGGGCGGTGAGCGCCATGTGTTTTGTCTCTATCATGAATGGCTTCGGCTACAGGGTGCCGGAGAGGATAAACAAGGTGCTTTTCAGCGGAGAGGTACTCCCGGTAAAGCATCTTAAGGTCTGGAAAAAATATCTGCCCGATGCAACTTATGTAAACTTATATGGGCCTACCGAAATCACCTGCAACTGTACTTATTATGTTCTGGACAGGGATTTTGAGGATAAGGAGGTCATTCCCATAGGCGTGCCTTTTCCGAATGAGAAGGTCTTCCTTTTAAACGAGGAGGACGAACTCATTGAGACTACGGATACCGACAGCGTCGGGGAGATAATCGTTTCGGGAACCTCGGTGGTCCAGGGCTATTACAACGATAAGGAGAGGACCTCGGCGGCCTTTGTGCAAAATCCGCTGCAGGACAAGTATATAGAGCTGGTTTACCGGACCGGGGACCTCGGCAGATACGATGCCGATGGGCAGTTGGTCTATGTTTCGAGGAAGGATCACCAAATCAAGCACCTGGGACAGAGGATCGAGCTCGGGGAGATAGAGGCAGTGGTCACAGCTATGGACGGAATCGAGAGGACGGCCGTCTTATATGACGAAGAGAAGCATAAGCTCATCATGTTCTATACGGGTCAGGCCGATAAGAAGGAGCTTATGAAGGAGCTGCGCTCTGCCCTGCCGCCGTATATGATGCCGAATACCGTCAATCAGCTGGAGGAGATGCCCCTCAATAAAAACGGAAAGATAGACAGAGGGAGATTGAAGGAGTACAAAAAATGACTGACGTCGGACTTAAAGCCATAGCTGAGAAATTTGATACGCCTGCCTATGTCTTTGATATAGACGCGCTTTCAGAAAGGATGCGCTCGGTCAGGGATATCGTGGGGGATACGGTGGGACTTTGCTACTCGATAAAGGCAAATCCCTTTTTGATACCGGCCATGCTTGGACTCGTTGACAAGCTGGAGGTCTGTTCCCCGGGGGAGCTCGAGGTCTGTAAAAAGCTTAATGTGCCGCCGGAGAAGATCATCTATTCGGGTGTCGTGAAGACCGAAGAAAATGTTTTGGAGGCAGCGCAATACAGGGTAGGTACCTTTACAGCTGAGTCGAAAAAGCATGTGAGGCTCATAAATGAGCAGGGGCTCCGGGATGGAGTGCGCTACAGGGTCCTCCTAAGACTAAATGGGGGGAGCCAGTTCGGTATGTCCGAAGAGGATATACGCTCCATACTGGAGGATATTGGAAATCTGAAGGGTATTATAATAGAAGGAATTCATTATTTCGTCGGCACTGGAAGAGGGAAGCTAAAGCAGCAGCAAAAGGAGCTGGCTATGCTGGAGGAGTTTATGGGAAGGGTCGCCGGGATTCTGGCTGAAGCTTATGGAAATGCTGAGAGTGGCAGCGGAGAGGCTTTTGACGGTGTGGATTTTGGCGGCGCGGCTTTTGGCGGTGTCGCGAAGAAGTTATGTAAACTCGAATACGGGCCTGGCCTGCCCTTTCCCTATTTTGAAGGAGACAGCTTTGAGGATACCTTAGCGCCCTTAAAGGAGTTGGCGCCCGCATTAAAGGAGATCGCCAAAAAGACGGAGCTCACCATAGAGATGGGCCGGTTCTTTGCCTCCGAATGCGGCTATTATCTAAGCCGTGTCATGGATATTAAGTCCGCCAACGGGGTCAATTACTGCCTTATCGACGGAGGTATAAACCACATAAACTATTACGGCCAGATAATGGGTATGAAGGTTCCTGTGATAAAGCATTTTCCGGGAGGGAAGGCTGCCGATGGGGAGACGTCCACCGAGACAGCCATCGCGGGGGAGAAGGTGAAGTATGCCATAGCCGGAAGCCTGTGTACTACTGCGGATATTCCGGTCAGGGAGATTGAGTTTAACGGTCTTTCAGAGGGGGATTTGCTTGTCTTTTGCAACATAGGGGCGTATTCTGTTACGGAGGGCCTATATATGTTCTTGAGCCGCAATATGCCCGCGATACTCCTGTATGAAAAGGGAAATACACGTATGGTGCGGGAAGCCCTGCATACTTCGGAGTTTAATACGGGAAAGTTCGACGGGTGAACGAACAATATATATTATAAAAAAGGAGAATTGATTTAAGATGGAAAGACTTTTAGAGCTGTTAAAAGAGGTTAAGGAGGACGTGGATTTTGAGAACGAGGAGGCGCTCATAGACGATCATATCCTGGATTCCTTCGATATTTTGCAAATCATATCCACGCTGAACGATGAGTACGACATATCCATACCCGCCACTGAGATCATACCGAAGAATTTCAATTCGGCCAAGGCGATGCTGGAGATGGTGGAAAGACTCCAGGATGAATAAGAGGAGCTTCCCGTGCTGAGTTTACTGCTTGCACAAAAGATCCTGCAGCTTCTGATAATCATGGGCTTCGGCTTTGCCGCAGTGAGGCTTAAGCTCTTGAAATCAGAGGATTCGATGGTGCTGTCCAAGATATGTCTGTACGTGATAGTGCCGTGCATGATACTCAATATCTTCCAGGTGGACCTGAGCCCGGAGATCTTGAGCGGCTTTAAGGCGGCGTATATCGGAGTTGCGCTGCTGCACATGGCCGCGATACTGGTGGGGATGTTCTTCAGGAAGGTATTTCATGCGGACGTGGTAGAAGAGATGTCGGTTGTGTATCCCAACGCCGGCAATCTCATCGTTCCGCTTATTTCCTATGTCTTAGGCGAGGAGTGGCTCTTGTATTCCACGGCCTATATGACGTTTCAGACTGTATTTTTTTGGACGCACTGCGTTCATGCCTTTTCAGGTGAAAAGAAGTTTCATCTGAAAAAGATACTTTTAAACGTCAACATTATCTCTATTTTTGTGGGGATAATCATGATGATAACGGGCCTGCGGCTTCCGTCCATCCTTGACGGGGTCACGGGCTCCGTGGGCGATATGCTGGGGCCTGTCTCTATGCTGGTTTCCGGTATGCTGGCTGCAAATCTGAAGCTCAAAGAGGTTTTAAAACGCAAACGGATATTCCTGGTCTTTGCCTTTAAAATGATAGTGGCAGCCTTTGTGGCGCTGTTCATATTGAAGGGAGTAGGGTATCTGGCCGGGTCTGCTGCAACGGTGGATCTGGACAGGGTGCTGCTGGTGCCGTTTCTTGCGGCTATAGCGCCCTCGGCCTCGACAATAGTGCAGTTTTCACAGGTGTATCATAAGGATGCACAGTATGCCAGTTCTATAAATATTCTTACCCTTATCGGGTGCATTATCACAATGCCTTTGTTTGTATATCTTTACGAGTTGTTTTGAATTTATGGAAAAACGCTTTAGTAGGGGTTGTCGAAAAGGGCTGACGAGTTGGTGCAAAATATAAAAATTAAGCCAGCAGTTCTTGGTGAATAGTACCTGCAATTAGGAAAAACGTTCGGGGAACGTTTTTCGGACACGTTTTGGCGCGCCAGGCGCGACAGTGTCCCGTTTCTTGGGCGAGCACTTGTCTGAGCGCAGTTTCGAAGACCG
>JAGBNT010000091.1 GCA_017634255.1 Lachnospiraceae bacterium | reverse complement strand
TCGTCATAGGCATATCTATCGCCAGCAACGTCTTTTCCGCGAGCTCCGGCACCGCTCCGAGGGCTATCTTATATGCCGCGGTCTCCCTTGGCTCCTTCCCCGGCAGGGCTATAATGTCGTTTTCGCGTATCAGGCGCACAGCCTTTAACGTCATAAGCTCCGGGTCCCCCGGTCCTACCCCTACTCCGTAAATTATCCCGTCCATATCAATTCCTTTCCTGCCTAATAAAACGAACGTCCTCTCTTACAGCTTCGATAATCCCTTCGATATCGTGACGCTTAGCAGTGATAATCTCATTCTTTGTATGTGCCCTTACTTCCCTTTCAGTGACCTCTCCTATGCAGATAACCCTGCTAAAAGCCGCGATCCCTCTCCTTTCAAAAAAGGCTCTCGCACCCATTGCACTGGCGAAGATTATATAATCCGTCTCACATTCCTCTCCCTCACTGCCTGTATTTTCAGTGTGATATATCTTTAAATCCCTGTAGGAAACTCCGGCGGCATCCAGCGCTTCGTTTAATTCCTCCGAACCGTTGGCAGCCCTCATTATGAGCGCCCTGCTCCCCGTCTGCATAACCTCCGGCAGCTCTTCCCCCAGGCATTTTGCAGTATACCGCTTCGGAACAAAGTCCGAGTAAAAGCCGTATTTTTCCAGCTCCCCGGCGCTTCCCTCCCCTATGCAGGCAAATTTAACACGCCCCAGGGTGCGCAGGTCAGTCCTTCTCCTCCTAAGAGCATCAAAATACGTCCTTATTCCGTTTGCACTGGTAAACACGAGCCAGTCAAAGCCCTCTATATCCTCAGGGATAATATCCTCATCCGGCACTATCCTTATCGTGTTAATTAAGTTTACATAACCTCCCAACTCTTCCAGGGCAGCCTTAAGCCTTGAGGCAAAACTTAAGCTTCCTGTAACTGTAAAGCTCAGATTGGAAAACTCTCCTGACCCGGAGTTAGTTAACATAATTCCAGCAACCTCGCCTATGACGAGTATTGCCGGAGTTTTAGCCTCTTCCGCCAGCTCCCCTATGTTTTCAAGGGTTCCGTCCAGTCTTTTCTCGCCCAGCATAAAGCCTCTTGACAGGATTGCCGCCTTTGTCTTCGGATCCCTGCCGAAGGAGATAAGCTTACTGGCTATGGTTTTGGCGTTATGTAAACCCATAAGAAATACCAGCGTTCCCTTAAGGGCTGCCAGCGCCTTATAGTCCTCCTCCGTCTCATCCGCCGTATGCCCGGTGACTACCGTAAAGGATCTGGCGATGCCCCTGTGTGTCACAGGAATCCCGAAGCGCTCCGGAACCGCATAGGCGGAGCTGACTCCGGCGATGGTCTCACACTCTATCCCATGCTCCTTAAGGTAGAGTATTTCCTCCCCGCCCCTGCCGAATACAAAGCTGTCACCGCCCTTTAGCCGCAAAACCCTCCTTCCCTTTTTTGCTTCCTGCAAAAGAAGGGAATTTATTTCCTCCTGCTTTTTTGAGTGCTGTCCCAGCCTCTTTCCGACATAGATAAGCTCACAGCCCCTGTCCGCCTCCTGCAAAAGCTCATTATCTATGAGGTCGTCGTAAATAATAACCTCAGCCTTCCTTATCGCCTTCAGCGCCTCGTATGTTATAAGGCCGCGCCCGCAGCCCGCTCCTGCCAGGATAACCTTTCCCTGCAATAGCCCTCTCCCCGATCTTTTCCTTTTACAGTAAACGCCAAAAAAAGATTTTGTCGCTTACTATATCAATTGTCCGATATTTTTACTGTCTTTTATTAAACCAGAAAATATTTCCGGCTCGCAGAAATATTATGTTAACTTATGATACAGCTCCTCGCAAAGCTCCCTGAACTGCTCATACCTCCCCGCGGCACTGGCCCGTCTCCCCTCATACATAGCCTTAATCTCAAGCTCTCCCATATCCTCCCCTGAAATCCCGGCATTTACCCCGACTGCCGAGGTGCAGTCCGCGTGCAGGAGGCAGAATAAATGTCTCTCGACCTCAAAACGCCTGAATGTCGCCTCATCGGTTATCCGCTCAATTAAGGAGCGGGTATTTTCATCATCCTTTCTGCACTGCAGGGCGAGGATGCCCTGACAGGGCGCGGGTATCATCTCTGACGTTTCAAAGACCCTTATTTCATAGCCCTCGCCCTCAAAGCCGATGCGGTCAAGTCCTGCCTTCGCAAGGATTACCGCGTCATAATCTCCGTTTTTGAGCTTTTCTATCCTCGTCGTGATATTTCCACGGATGTCCTTGAATACTGCATCTTTATGTAAACCAGTTAATTCCGTCATCCTCCTTGGGCTTCCGGTTCCGATGACGGGCTTTTTATCCGGCATCCTGCCTTTTATGCTCACCATGCAGTCCCGGCAATCCGCTGATTTCGTAACCCCGGCTACTATAAGCCTTTCGTCCGTCTCAAAGGGCAGATCCTTTCCGCAGTGCACGGCAATATCCGCTTCTTCCGAGATTACCGCCTTTTCGATCTCCCTTACAAAAAGCCCGTCCCCTCCGATCTTAGCAAGCGGACTGACCTTGTTTTTATCTCCCTTTGTGCTGACTATAACTACCTCGGAGGGCATACCTGCTTTTGACAGTATCTCCTGTATGAGATGCGCCTGCGCAAGTGCAAGGCGGCTTCCCCTTGTAGCGAGCTTAAACTTCTTCATTTACTGTATTTTTCCGCAAGCGCGCTTAGCTCGTCGTCGCTTACAGCGTTATCGGCAGCGAGCATCACCTCCAGCGCCTCCTTGTAATATTTTTTCCTGCTCTCCTGATCCGGTATCATTTCCGGGATATGCTTCCTTAAGGCTCCCAGACGCTCAAGTATCTCGTCTATATGCTCCGGCACTTCATCATCGATCCGCTTCCTTAACCTCTGGGCGTAAGCCGGGCTCTTTCCCCCTGTGGAGATCGCGATGGTCAGTGCACCGCGCTTTACCATGCTGGGCATTATAAAGCTGCAAAGCGCCGCATCGTCCACCACGTTCACCGGAACCTTATTCATCCTGCATATCTGCGAGATCCTGCGGTTAAGCAGGCGGTCACTTGTGGCGCATATCACAAAATCCGCCTCTTCAAGGTCCTCATCCTCAAAGCTCTTAAGCCTTACCTCTATCCTTCCCTCCACGGGCTTAATATCGGTCCTTGCTGCGACTATGAGGATCCGCACGTTGAAGCGTGAAAGGCTGTCCACCTTTTCCTGCGCAACCTTTCCCCCGCCTACTATAAGGCAGGTCTTATCCTCTATATCCATAAAAAAAGGAAAAGCTTCCATAACCTATCTCCCCATGGGCTTATTATTTGCAAGCCTGTCCGGAAGCAGGTCGGTATTTTTCAGAATTTTCTTAAGCTTCACTGCGACGAGTGAAGCGAGCACGCAAAGCACAAAATCCGGCACCACCGTGCTTAAGAACCAGACCTGGATGAGCTCGACTACACCTATGGACGCACCATCAGTGTTCACGAGAAAGTTAAACATGATATAGTAATATACCAGACCGCATAGATAGTAGACCATCTCTCCGCAAAATGCCGCAAACAGAAAGGTCTTGTAATCGGAGCTCCGGAATTTTTCCATGATGAGTCCCGTCACAAAGGCTGCCGCGGCAAAGCCGATAAGAAAGCCGAAGGTAGGCTTTAAAAGATATGCCGGTCCGCCGCCGTGAGCAAATATCGGTATGCCGCATAGACCCACTATGAGATAGACCGTAACACTTAAGCCCCCCAAAAAGCTGCCAAGGATGAAGCCGGCAAGCAGGGCAAAGAAAAACTGCAGCGAAAAGGTTACCGCAAAGGGCCCGATGGGCAGCATTATCTTGATGAAAGCACCTACTGCCATAAGTGCTACAAACATGGCGCAAAGTACCATTTCATGTGTTGAAATACGAGTTTTTTTCATTGTGATTCCTGTAAACCTTTCTCCGGTCCAATCCCGGTAAATAGTCTCCTTTATGCTGTCCGGCAGCTCTCGATTGCCTTTGTGAGCTGATCGGCGCAGGAGGTTCCCCTGCCGCCGCAATCGTTGCCCTTTAAGATCTCCACGACCTTGTCGGCTTCCATCCCCTCGACGAGCTTGCCTATGGCTTTTAAGTTGCCGTTGCAGCCGCCGGTAAATTGTACGTTGTGCAGCTTTCCGTCCTCCATATCAAAGGTTATCTTTCTTGAGCAGACACCCCTGGGTGTAAATTCAAAACTCTGCATAATGCTCCTTTCTTTGTTGAAAATCTATGACTTTCCGAACGCAAAATCGGAAAACGCGTTCGGAAATCTGGCTTCGCCAGACACGCCGACCGGCAAGCCGGCCGCCTGGTCGAATACGGTTATTGAATTTCCGATGAAATTCAATAACCTATAAAAACAGTTCGGGGCTGTCGAGCTTATGCAAAATATAAAAGGCTCAGACAGTTCTAGGCTCATAGCGCCTGCTGGCTTATTTTTTATATTTTGTATAAGCTTGACAGCCCCATAACTATAACCAAATACAGGGTTTTATTCAAGTTTACATAATTTAAATACCGGGTCGTTTAACTTGTTTACATAAAGTAATTTTTAGACCGCCTATATTGTTTACATAACATTTATATTATGTCAACATCAAACCTGTACGAAAGCGGGTGTATCCGCCGGAGCGTTGAGCAGCTTCTTCATCTCGTCGTCTACCTTGAGGAGAGTTATCGAGAAGCCCTCCATATCCAGGGAGGTCATATAGTTGCCTACCAGGGTCTTGCAGATCTTTATTCCCTTTCCGTCGAGCACTTCCTTAATATGCTTATTCGCAACAAAGAGCTCCATAAGCGGGGTACCGCCCATTCCGTTGACCATTACCGCAACCTCGTCGCCGGAATTATATATGCCCTCTTCGAGGATCTTCCCCAAAAGCTTATCGGAAATATCATTTACAGAGCTTATCTTCTCGCGGTTAACGCCGGGCTCTCCATGAATACCGATACCTATTTCTATCTCGTCCTCTGCCAGATCGAAGCTGGGCTTTCCCGCTGCGGGTACTGTACATGCATCCACTGCCATTCCCATTGAGCGCACATTTGCTATAACCTTCTCGGCGATCCTCTTAACCTCCTTAAGGTCTCCGCCAGCCTCTGCACAGGCGCCCGCCAGCTTATGTACAAAGATAGTGCCTGCGATGCCGCGGCGTCCGGTGGTCCAGGTGGAATTTTCAACAGCAACGTCATCGGCAACAACTACCTTATCGACCTCTATCCCATCGTCAGCAGCCATATCGGCAGCCATCTCGAAATTCATTACATCTCCTGTATAATTCTTGATAACGAGGAGCACTCCTTTACCGCCGTTTGCAGCCTTAATTGCCTCATAGACCTGGTCGGGAGTAGGAGAAGTGAATACCGCTCCTGCCACAGCTCCGTCCAGCATACCCTTGCCTACATAGCCGCCGTGGGCGGGCTCGTGGCCGCTTCCGCCTCCGGAAACCAGCGCCACCTTGCCTTCGGAGCCGCCTGCACGCACTACCACGTCCAGCCCCTCAAGACGCTTGATATAGTTGGGATAAGCCGCCACCATACCGTTAAGCATCTCGTCGACGATGTTGTCAACCTCATTGATCAGTTTCTTCATGACTTTACCTCCTTTAGTAAATTATGTTAACCCAATTTGCTTACTCCCCGAGCCTCTTCAGCGGCTGCGATAACCTCCTCCAGCGAGCCGCCTGTAGCCGCCTCCACTGCCGCAGCTATGGCTCCTTCTACTATCGGCGCATCCGCCAGCTTCACCTTTATATCCTCATCCTCCAAAAGCTCGATAGCCGTTTCGGCGCTCATGACACCGCTTCCAAGGTCAGCCAGCAACACGACTCCATCTCCCTCATCGGCCTCCTTTATCGCCTCCATTATTCTGGTGGCATCCGTACCTATCTCCTTATCCTCCAGACCGCCTGCCGGTATTATATGCTTATGCTCAGCCGCCATCTGCAGTGCAAGGTCTACTATGCCTTCGGCTATCTTCCAGCTATGGGATACTATTACCAGTCCTACCATGTATACGCCTCCGTCAACTATGATTTATGTAAACCTGTTCAACTTCTGGTATTATGTAAACTTAAAACTCCAGTCTCCCTCGCGTCACCCCTTAAGGAAATCGCGTATCGTCTCAAGTGTCATAGTAGCGCTTGTGGCACCGGGGTCCTGATGTCCTATGCTCCTGTCTCCAAGGTAGCTGGCACGTCCCTTGGTCGCCTTTATGGTCTTTGTAAATTCAACGCCCTCCCTTGCTGCATCGCAGGCGGCATCCAGACCTGCCACAATATCCTCTCCTGCAGCTATTTTCTCAGAATAAGCGTCATAGGCAGGTATAAGTGCATCCAACATCGTCTTCTCGCCCTTTTCCGCCTTGCCTCTCTTTTGGATGCCCGCTATGGCAGCCTCCAAAACCGCCTTCATATTCTCTTTTGAAAGCTCCGTCTTGCCCGCGAGTACCTTTCCAGCCTCCATATATGCCGTTCCGTAGAGGGGACCCGAGGCTCCGCCGACAGTAGATAAAAGCGTCATTCCGCACTTCTTCAGCACCGCCCCCAGATCAGGCTCATCGGGTGAAACCTTTTCCACAACCGCCTGAAAGCCCCTTGCCATGTTGACTCCGTGATCGGCGTCGCCTATCTCACGGTCCAGATCTGTAAGGAAATCCTTGTTTTCGATGATCTTTTCGCTGATCTTTGAAAGACAGTCATAGACTTTAGTTGACATAATATACCTCCGCAAATTTTTATGCATCCTGTCGTAAAACCGCTCCGCAAATATATAATCGCTGAGCAATTTGTCGGGATACTTTTAAACCTTTATGGTATATTATAACAAAAATTTGACAAAATAACAGATATTTATAGGGAATTTTGCAATATCCTATAATCCCCGTATTCACAACAGCTCAACCTGTCAATTCTTCTATCCTGTCCCAGTCGCTATTTAACACCGCCTGCCTCAGCTCCTCAAAGCCCGCCTTTTTATCCTCCGGGAGCTTTAGCGCATCGAGCCTGTCCATTATCTCGCAGATACCCAGATAGTCCCTTGACCCGCAAAGCCCGTGGATATTCTTAAGCTCCTCTTCAAAGCCCTCGGGCGTATAGCCCTTTTTCTCCGCCCGGTTCTTATTCTCCTTAATATTCTTAAGCTCCTCTTCCTCCTTAAGCCTCTCCGCCTTAAACAGCTCCTCCAAAGGCTCATAAAGTCTCCTGTACATTTCAAGGAGGTTGCCCGTATCGGACCTTATTACAGCCATATCCCGCTCCTTGCCCGCCTGCTCCAGCCGCATGGCATAGCTGGCTATAGCCTCCGCTCCTATGGCATTGTAGGTGCTCTTTAACGAGTGCATGAACAGGGTGTAGCTTTCCAGCTTATCCTCTGACATATCCTCAAGATAGGCTTCCAGCTCCGCAGATTTTAATTTGATGGAATTTTTGTATATCTTAAGGGCGTTTAAATACTCCCTGACATCTCCGCAAAACTCCACTCCCTTTTTAGGATCTATAAGCTCGATATTCTTAAGCTCCGTGGGTATCTTGCCGGCTTCATCCCCCATGTCCTCCTGTATTTCCACGAGCTCCACCTTCTCCTTAGGCAGGTATTTGACCATCATTTTTTCCATTTCCTCTATATTTACAGGCTTGGAAAGATAGTCGGTAAAGCCTGCCGAGAGCATCTTTTCCCTGTCTCCCGAGACCGCGCTGGCAGTCAGGCTTATTATCGGGGTGTCGGCAGCTTCGGGATAGCGCTCCCTTAAGATATTTAAGGTCTCTATTCCATCCATATGGGGCATCCTGTAATCTAAGAGCACCAGATCATATTTTTTCTCGCCGAAGCGGGCTATACATTCCTCTCCCCCCGTTGCAATGTCTATCTGCATTTCGGTACGCTTTAAAAGCCCCACTATTACATGGAGGTTCATAGGTGTGTCATCCACCACCAGGATACATGCCCCGGGCGCCTTAAAGATCTTGTTCTTATGCTGCCCTGCCTTCGGCTCCCTTGTATAGGACATCATATTCATTGCCCCTAAGCGGTTCCAGTCCGCAACCTTCTGGTAAAGGGTGAAATAGAATTTGGAGCCCTCCTCGTAGGTGCTCTCTACCTCAAGATTGCTCCCCATCAGATAGAGCATCCTGTGGACGATGGTAAGCCCCAGGCCGCTTCCTTCAATGGTTCTGGTCCGCTTTGCATCCAGCCTGTCAAAGGCGGTAAAAAGCCTGTCGAGCTCCTCAGGTCTTATCCCTATTCCGGTATCGCTCACCGCAACAAACATGGATATCCCGTTGGTATCGAAGCTCTTCATGCTAAGCTCCAGCTTAACGCTTCCTCTTTCAGTGTATTTAACTGCATTGGATAAAAGATTGGTGATTATCTGCTTGACCCTGAGCTCATCTCCGATCAGCTTCCTCGGAAGCATAGGATCAATATGTGTCTCGAACTTAAGCCCCTTTGCCTCCGCCCGAAGCTGGGTAAGATTTATAAGGTCGCTTATAAGGGTGCTTAAGGAATAGTCCTCTTCCTCCAGCTCCATCCTACCCGCCTCTATTTTTGAGAAGTCGAGGATATCGCTGATTATACCCAAAAGGCTTACGCTGGCCTTCTGTATGCTGTTGGAATATTCCAGCACATTAGAATCGTCGCTCTCCCTCTGGATTATCTCATTCATCCCGAGGATAGCGGTTATGGGCGTCCGGATCTCATGGCTCATATTTGAAAGGAAATCCGTCTTTGCCTTATTTGCCTGCTCCGCTTCAAAGGCCGCCCTCTGCATTTTCCTGTTGATTACGAACATGACTGCAACGTCAAAGCAGGTAAGGAGGAACATGCTGCCTGAAACTATCAGCAATAGCCTCCAGTCCACTGTATTCTGCTTAAACCCGCGGGTATAGACGGCAATAAATACCGCTATAAGGACCAAGATCAAAATATTTATAAGGATGATGGGATAGCCTTTAAAATCAAAGCTTATACCCTTTTTTCCGCTGTCCTCGCCTTTTTCCATATCAAGTCCTGTAGAAACATTCCCGTAAAGCTGCAGTAAGTATCCTGTTATCCGAGAATATCATGAAGTGTATTTACCATAGCGTTTACATCTATGGGCTTTGCTATATGGGCGTTCATCCCGACACTCTGCGCCTTTTTCACATCCTCCGAAAAGGCATTGGCTGTCATCGCCACAATGGGTATGCCCGCCTTCTCCTTATCTTCGAGAGCCCTTATGGCCTTCGCGGCCTCGTAGCCGTCCATCACCGGCATCTGTATATCCATGAGCACCGCGTCGTAGTAGCCCGGGTCGGCGGCCATTACCTTTTCCACCGCTTCCTT
>JAGBNT010000090.1 GCA_017634255.1 Lachnospiraceae bacterium | reverse complement strand
TACAGCATATATAATAATAACTTAAGTGATTTATTTAGGGAGCTGCGGCTGCAAAATACCTCCTACGACTATAAGTTTTATAATCTGGACAGCCGCGCGATGCTCGAAGAGCTCTTCGGGGTAAAGTACATCATAGTAAAGGGAGGAGAGGAGGATTACCTTCCATACAATTACAGAAGCGACCTTGCCATGGAGGAAAATCTGGGAGAAACCTATCTGGCATACCGGGGAGATGACACTTTACCGTTAATGTTCACCTATGAGGCGCTCATAGAACCGGAAAAATATCAGCAGTTATCGGCAGCCGGACGGCAGCAGGCACTTCTCCAAGGTGCAAACGTTCCCGAGGCAACCGCGAAAGAACTGGGATTAAGATATATTGAGCCGGAATTATCCGATGTGGAAAAGGACTTCACGATAGAGCATGGAGATGACATCGAACTGGAGAATGGAATAATACATGTTATTGAAGATGGCGCCAAAATTGATATAATTTATGAGGGGGAGGAGAACAGTGAGAACTATCTCTTAATAGATGGACTAAATTATAAAGCGTCGAAAAAAGATTATGGAAACGAAACAGGTGTTGTTGCGAAGCTTAACAGGCTGAGAAACATGTATTCTGACAGGGTTTATCATGAAAACGCCTCTTTGAATCTATACGTCACAGTGGGGGATAATGTAAAGAGAAATATCTTCAGGACAAATAAACACCTTACATACTGCGGGCAGCATGATTTTTTGTATAACGCAGGTTATTCAGAAAAACCTCTAAATAAAATAACTATCGGTTTTGGATTTGCCGGAGACTATAGCTTTGACGATTTAAAGGTTGTATGTCAGAGGGTGGATGGTCTGGAAGGCTATATAGATGCTCTCAAAGAGGATGTAGCCGAGGACGTATATATCGGAGACGATAAGATAACAGCCAGTATTGAATTGAAGAAGCCCAGGCTCCTGTGCGTATCCATTCCTTACAGCACGGGCTGGAAGGCATATGTAGACGGAAAAGAGACAAAAGTATACCAGACAGACACAGCCTTTTTAGGGATAGGATTAGATAGCGGGCGACATGACATAGAGTTTAGATATCATACCCCATATAAGCGTTTAGGAGCCCTTGTTTCCTTGGCAGGGATTATAATTTTCGTAGCAGTAGTTTTTTATCATGAGCGTTATAGACGAATAAGAGGAACCTGAAAGTAAGAGAAGAGGGTTTAAAGCGATTTTTTATGGCAGGGGTACAAGATCTCCCAAAAGCTTGTCATATTCATAGGGCTTTACCATATCCAGTCCGCTTCCGGAGGTAAAGGTCATTTCTCCCAGGTACACTCTGTCGTTTACCTCGTAAAAGTCCACTCTGACCATTGGAAAGCCCTCAGCGAGGATTTCCGAGAGTTCAATCATTTTTTTCAGGTTTTTTGGAGGCTCATAGCCTTCTGGGAGATGCGGATATCCTATTTCAAAAGGAATGCTGTTCCAGTCCAGGTCATACACGTTTCTGCGGTGGTCGGTATATCGGTCACTGTCTACCCATATATAATACGGCTTTCCGCCGAAGGTCAGGATCTTATAGTCCCGAAGCATTCCCCTCTCATTTTCCAGGTACTCCTCAATGAGGATTTTGGGTTTTATAGGGGCATAATGAAGTTGATAACCCATGGTATATGCATAATTTAAATGCATCCATATGAAGAATTTCAGCCTTGCGGAAAGGGGGTTGAATTTAGACTTATCCTGTACGATTATATTCCAGCTCGAGCCGTGATTTGTCTTCATCGCAAAGCGGTCGGGCAGGGATGCGAAGTTTATGTCCGAAAACCTGTCATATGCCCCGAGGAGCGGCACGAGATATTCCTCGCCTATTTTATCCTTTATCCAGTCCCTTACCAGATATTTGTCTGACAGAGTGGTCATGAGCGGGTTTTTGTAGTTTAGCTTTATCCATTGGATCTTTTCATTATATGTAACCGGATTATTCAGGTCCAGTTTGAGTCCCGTATTTTTCTCAAACCATTTTTTCAACTCACGAGGGTAATTTTCCGGCTTAGTAAACCTCTCGTGGAGGTATTCCAGTCCTTCTTTAAGCATAAACACTACCTTTTTAATATGTATGTATGATATAATATGACTTTAGGGTCAAGCTTCTTTGGCTCTTATCCGCGCTGAACTGTCCGGGAGCAGCTCCCGCGATCCGGCGCAGGGAAAGACTGATTAAAGCCGTCTTTTCCAAACCAAAGCATAAGAGAGAATGTTATAAATGTCAAATAGCTCTGACACAAAGGCTCTGAAATCCGGAGTATGGTATACGGTAAGCAATTTTCTTCTGCAGGGACTTGCTTTTATCACCACACCGATCTTTACCAGGCTGCTGACCAAGTCAGACTTCGGAGCCTTCAGTAACTACACCGCATGGTTGAGTATTGTGGCGATAGTCTGCACTCTGGAGTTTAAGTCCTCGGTAAGCCGCGCTTATTACGATTTTACAGAGGATTTTGACGGTTATCTGTCTTCTGTAACATTTCTCGGAACAATTATCACCGCTGCATTTTATATAGTGGTCCTGATATTCGGAGACTTTTTTGAAAAGCTTCTGGGAATGGACATGATCTATATAAATATAATGTTTTTAAATGTGCTCTTTGCTCCCGCATTGGAGATATTGCAGGCAAAGCATCGTATACAGCTGAAGTACAAAGCCTTTGTGGCGGTGTCAATAGTCACGACCCTTTCCTCTACCCTGCTTTCGGTGCTGCTCGTAACGAAGCTGGAGAACAGGCTTTTCGGGCGCATAGCAGGACAGGCGCTGCCCCTTATAATTGCGTACATCATTGCCTTTATACTGGTCACCGCAAAGGGAAGGACGCTATATAACAAGGAATACTGGAAATATGCCATTGCTTTCAGCGCCCCCATAGTTCCGCACCTTTTGTCGAATACCCTGCTGGGCTCTTCCGACAAGGTAATGATCACCTCCATGGTAGGAAGCGAGGCAAATGCAATATATTCTCTCGCCTACTCCTGCGGCATGATAATATCGGTGCTGTTTACCTCCATGAACCAGGCGTGGGTGCCCTGGCTCTTTGAGAAGCTGCATGCAAAGGATCATGCAGCCGTAAGCAAGGTTTCGGGACTGTACCTTATAGTGTTTATGATAATGCTGGAAGGGGCTATACTGCTAGCTCCTGAGCTCATGCTGATAATGGGCGGCAAAGATTATGCAGAGGCAACCGTTTTAGTGCCTCCCGTTATGCTTGGCTACGGCTTTAAATTTGCCTATACCTTCTATGTCAATATAGAGCAGTACGAAAAAAAGACCTATTTCATTTCTGTGGGGACAATAACCGCTGCGGCGATAAATATCCTGCTAAACCTGATATTCATACCTGAATACGGCTATCAGGCGGCAGCCTACACTACTCTGGCGGGATATATAATACTGATGCTCCTGCATATGATATTCTGCTGTCATATATTAAAAATAGCAGGTGTCTATAAAAATCTGATGATATTGCTTTTGATGGGGCTCATCACGGTGGTCGGTCTTGGGTCGCAGTTATTGTACGAAAATACGCCGATAAGGTATGGGGCAATAGGAATAACGGCAGCGGCGGGGGTCGCAATGTTATGTAAACTAGCGAAGAAATACCGCAAGTTAACATAACTCAGAAATACCGCAAATCCCCGATAAAGTTTACATAATATCGGGGTCAAAATATGTATCAAAATATGGAGTAAAATATGCAGCAGGATACGAAACAAAATATGGAGACAGCGATGCAGCAGGATATGTCACTTTTAAATGACTTAAAACAGCATAAAACCGCCCTTTCACTGGTTGGACTCGGCTATGTGGGCATGCCTATCGCGGTGGCTTTTTCCGAGCATGTGAAGGTAGTGGGCTTCGATATAAACTCGGAAAAGATAGAAATGTATAAGAGCGGGAAAGATCCGACCAACGAGGTAGGGGATGAAAGGGTTGCTTCCTGCGGGGTTGATTTTACGTCTGATGAAACAGCCTTAAGGGAGGCGAAATTTCATATCGTTGCGGTTCCTACCCCGGTAAAGCAGGATCATACGCCGGATCTTTCTCCCGTAGCGGACGCAAGCCACATCCTGGGAAGAAATCTTACCAGAGGGTCTGTCGTGGTCTATGAATCCACGGTCTACCCCGGAGTCACCGAGGAAATCTGCGTCCCCATACTTGAGGAGGAATCCGGGCTTAAATGCGGCAAAGATTTTAAGATTGGGTATTCTCCGGAAAGGATAAACCCCGGAGACAGGGTGCACAGGCTCGATACCATAGTCAAGATCGTTTCCGGGATGGACCAGGAGACGCTGGACATTGTAGCCGGAGTCTATTCCATGGTCGTAAAAGCCGGGGTCTACCGGGCGGAGAGCATAAAGGTCGCAGAGGCGGCAAAGGTAATAGAGAACAGCCAGAGGGATGTAAACATTGCCTTTATGAATGAGCTTTCTATGATATTTAACAAGATGGGCATAGATACCCTCTCGGTACTGGAAGCTGCCGGCACAAAATGGAATTTCCTGAATTTCAGACCCGGACTCGTAGGCGGGCACTGCATCGGCATAGATCCCTACTACCTTACCTACAGGGCTGAGGCATTGGGATACCACAGCCAGATTATCATTTCCGGCAGGCGCGTGAACGATGATATGGGGAAATTCGTGGCACAGACCCTTGTTAAGAACATGATACGAAAGGATATCGATGTAAAGAATGTCCGTGTTGCCATCCTGGGCTTCGCATTTAAGGAAAATTGTCCGGATACCAGAAATACCAAGGTTATAGACATAGTCCGGGAATTGAAGGAATTTGAGATCTCACCGGTGATAGCGGACCCCTATGCGGATGCGGCGGAGGCAAAGAGGCTGTACGGGGTGGAATTTAGCGACATTTCCGACATAAAGGATATGGATCTTGTTATCCTTGCCGTTGCGCACGAGGATTTTAAAAAGTACACGCCCGACACCCTGGCTGCGTTTTACAGGGTCGGGAAGGATACGCCGAGGATGCTTGCTGATATAAAGGGCATACTCGATAAAAAAAGCTTTGAAGCCCAGGGTTATGACTACTGGAGATTATAGTTGCTTGAGGGAGATTATGGAGGAGAAAAAATCATTTTCAGGATCATTAGGTTTTGTATTGGCGGCTGCGGGAAGCGCAGTGGGTCTGGGGAATTTATGGAGGTTCCCCTATCTGGCGGCGAAAAATGGCGGGGGTCTGTTTTTGGTGATATATCTGGTGCTCGTTCTGACCTTCGGCTTTACGCTGCTGATTTCCGAGGTTTCCATCGGACGAAAGACAAAAAAGTCCCCGTTGCGGGCATACGGAGCGATCCATGAAAAATTCAGGTGGATAGGGCTTTTTGCGGTTATAGTGCCGTTTCTTATCCTGCCCTATTACTGCGTTATCGGCGGCTGGGTCTTAAAGTACTGCCTGGTCTATCTTACCGGAGGCGGGGGAGCAGCCATAGAAGACGGCTATTTCACCGGGTTTATCACGTCTCCCGTAGAGCCGGTGATACTTACGGTGGTTTTTGTGCTCCTGACCTCTTTTGTAATCTATAAGGGCATAGACAAGGGGATCGAAAAAATATCCAGGATTCTGATGCCAATTCTCATCCTGGTAGTAGTGGCAATATCCGTCTTTGCCCTTACCCTGTCCTACGGGGAGGGCGATACAGTCAGAACCGGTTTTCAGGGGCTTTCGATCTATCTAATTCCTGACGTTAAGAACCTTACCTTCGGAAAGTTCATGAGTGTCCTGCTGGATGCCATGGGACAGCTTTTTTACTCCATCAGCGTTGCGATGGGAATAATGATAACCTATGGAGCGTACCTTGGGGATAAGGAGAATATAATAAAAAGCGCTGGAAGGATATAGCTTTTCGACACAGCGGTAGCCTTTCTTGCCGGAGTAATGATAATCGTTCCTCTTTTTGTCTTTATGGGAAGAGAGGCGATGGACGCTTCAGGTCCGTCCCTTCTGTTTATCTCGATGCCGCAGGTATTCTCCCGGATGGGAATTGCCGGAGCGGTGCTCGGAGCGGTATTTTTTATAATGGTATTCTTTGCGGCGCTGACGAGCTCAATTTCCATCATGGAGGCAGTGGTCTCCTCCTTTATCGACCATTTTGGCATGTCGAGAAAGAAAGCCACTGTGATAGAGGCAATAATAGCACTTGTTATCGGAATTTTTGTCTGTCTTGGATATAATGCAATTTACTTTGAGCTCAAGCTGCCTAACGGGGCAGTGGGGCAGCTGCTTGATGTCCTGGACTATATCAGTAATTATATATTCATGCCCGTGGTTGCCATCGGAACCTGCATCCTAATAGGCTGGGTCGTAAAACCCGAAACCGTAGTGAACGAGGCGACGAAGAACGGAGAAAAGTTCGGCAGGCGGGGCATGTACAGGGTAATGGTAAAATATATCGCACCCCTGCTGCTGTTTTTGTTATTCCTGCAGTCCCTGGGGATAATAAAGCTCTGAGCGTAAATTAAGTTGATTTCGTAGATACACAGTTCCTTATAGAGAGGGTCGGGAGAATGTCTGAAGAAAAGAGAGGCGGAAAATACCCACAGAAATATGTGGCGTATGCACTGATAATATCCTATGTTTGTATGGTGATCAGTACGATTAGCGGAAATGCGTTTCTGATATCCCTGTTTTCATCGCTGACAGCCTTTCTTACCGGAACGCTTATAATGACCTGTCTGCCGGAAATGGGAGACTTCTGGCCCCCGTGTTTCCTGCTCGGAGCGGGAATATATATGTGGTTTCTGGGGGATTTTATCAATTTTGTCTCAGTCTACCTGATGAAGCTCCCCCGTCCCGACGCGCTGATAGATACGATATATCTTTTTCCCAATCTGTTTTACGGGGCCTCTGTTGCACTGTATTTTTTCCAGAAGCTTAAAGGGCGCTCCTTTTACCAGTTCCTTGTAAATGTATTTTCCTTTTCGGTAATAGGCTTCGTTTTGGTAAGGAAGATTCTAATGGCGGCAAATGCCTATGCGACCATGGATGTCTTTGAGCTTACCCGCATCTATCTCTATTTCTTTATCAATATCTTTATCCTTATCATGATGTTCCACATGGCTTATATGATAGCGGCGGAAACAGGGTTCAAAGGGACCAACACCATGATACTCGGGATATTTGTATATGTGGTGCTGGATCTGCCGTACAACTACTTATCGATCATCGGGAATGATCCGGAAAATGTCTGGCTGAATCTGGTCTATATGCTATGCATGATGCTTATGGCGCACGGTATCTACCACCAGATACACCACAGGCATGTTTTCCGCTTAAGGGAGCAGAAGTATAACGAAAAGACCCAGAAGCGCATCCGCATCGCTGTCTTTATAGGCATGGCGATCTCCGTGATCCTGCTTATAGCCGGCTTTTTCGATAAGGATGAGTTTCTATATGTTCTGATAGTAATGCTTGCTTTCTGGGTCACAACGGCATCCTTCCAGAATAGCGCATTGAATGAGCAGCTGATAAAGCAGCAGGATCTGCTCACTGGGCTCTATAACCGAAGATACAGCTCCAGGGTGCTGGAGGAAAGCGTCAGAGCCTCCCAGGAGAGGAATGACAGCTTTTGTGTATACTGTATAGACCTCAACCTGTTCAAGCCCATTAACGACACCTACGGTCATGATATGGGGGACAGGGTATTAAAGGAATTTGGAAAACGTATGCTCGCCCTTCCCGAGGATTATATCTCTTTCAGGACGGGCGGAGATGAGTTTATGGTAATAAGGAACCGTGTAAAGAATTTTGAGGCTGTTCAGGAGGGCGCCGAGGTTCTGCTCAACCTCTTTAGGACACCCGTTGAACTGGATTCTTATGAGTTCAGGCTTTCGGGCAGTATCGGAGCGGCGGTCTATAGGACACACTCGGAAAACACCAACGATCTGGTAAGATATGCCGACGTGGCGATGTATGTCGTTAAGCACAGCGGGAAAAAGGATGATTTCATGCTCTTCGACAGGGAATTTGTAAAAACGGTGGAGGAGCACAATAGCCTGGAGGGACTGCTCATGAACGCAGAGCCGGAGCGGGATTTCATCCTTTGCTACCAGCCCCGGCTGGATAATAAAACCGGCAGGATAACGGGGGCGGAGGTATTCCCCAGGCTAAAGGGCAATGAGCATGTAACTGCCGCGCAGATAATACCGGTTGCGGAGGAGACGGGGCTTATAAACAGACTCGGGATGTGGATTGCAAGGGAGAGCGTTGCGACGCTATCCGCCTGGGATGAAGATAACGTCAAAAATTTTGTCATCAAGATAAATCTCGCGCCGCTTCAGCTGCTGGATAAGGAGTTTATAGAGGGACTTAAGGAGCTTACAGGGCAGAAGGGGATAAGTCCTGAAAAGATATGCCTTGACATAAGCAACGAGGTTATTATGGGAGCGGACACATTTGCAAAAGCGACACTTAAGGAGCTTTGTGACTTCGGCTTCATGCTTTCGCTCAATAATTTCGGAGGCGGGGATATCAACCTGTCATACATACTCGAATGTGGCTTTAAGGAGATAGACCTTTCCCACTCGCTCATAGAGCGGGCGATTTCCGACCCGGGAGCGGCGGCTCTGATACATTCCGTTATTGCCCTGGCGGATGCCATGAAGGTGGATGTATCTGCCGTGGGGATTGAAACGAAGGAGCAGGCGGAGCTGATGAAAGGAATGGATATCAAGAGCATGCAGGGCTTTTATTATGGAAAGCCCGTGCCGGCAAAGGAGTTTAAAGAAGCCTACCTTACAGTTTAAGGCTTAAGTTATGGGTTGCCGGGGCTGTCGTGACAGCCCCATATATAATTGATCATTAAGGAGAAACGATATGCGATCAGCCGGAATTTTACTGCCAGTTTTCAGCCTTCCCGGAGCCTACGGAATAGGCGGACTTTCAAAAAATGCGTACAGGTTTGTAGATTTCTTAAAGGAGGCACACCAGAAATACTGGCAGATACTTCCCATAGGTCCCACAGGCTACGGGGATTCACCCTACCAGACCTTTTCGACCTTTGCCGGAAACCCCTACTTTATTTCCATGGAAGTGCTTATTGAAAAGGGGCTTCTTACAAAGAAGGACTGTGCCCCGTTAAACAGGAAGGTTGAGCCCAATGAGATAGACTACGGCAGACTCTACCGGGAGAGGTTTAAGGTACTCTATAAGGCATTTGAGAGAAGCTCCTTTGAAAAAGAAGCCGAATATAAGACTTTCGAGAGCGAGAACAGGGACTGGCTCGATGATTATGCGCTTTTTATGGCGATAAAGGATGCCAATGACGGGATAAGCTTTACCCTGTGGTCAGACGACCTGCGTTTCAGAAAACCGGAGGCTATAAAGGCAGCAAAGAAAAAGTTCGCGCAGCAGATCCGTTTCCGTAAATTCCTCCAATTTGAATTTTACTGCCAGTGGTTTGCGTTAAAACGTTATGCCAACGACAACGGAATCGAGATCATCGGCGATATACCCATATACGTCTCCCCCGACAGCTCCGACCTGTGGGCGAATCCGGACCTTTTCCAGCTGGGTAAGGACGGAAATCTCAAGGCGGTTGCAGGCTGTCCGCCTGACGCCTTTTCCGCTGACGGGCAGCTTTGGGGAAATCCGCTGTATGACTGGAAGCGGCATAAGCAAACGGGCTATAAGTGGTGGCTTAGGCGTATGGAGAAGTGCTGCGAGCTCTATGATGTCGTCAGGATAGATCATTTCAGGGGCTTTGACGAGTATTATTCGATCCCCTATGGGGATAAGACCGCGAAAAACGGTCATTGGGAGGAGGGGCCGGGCATAGACCTTTTTAAAGCGATAAAGGAAAAGCTGGGAAAGCCGCATATCATAGCGGAAGACCTTGGCTTCATTACCCCGTCGGTTCGCGCCCTAGTGAAAAAAACCGGCTTCCCGAATATGAAGGTGCTGGAATTTGCCTTCGATTCCAAGGATACAAAGGGGAAAAACGAATATCTTCCCCATAACCATTATAAAAACTGTGTTGTCTATACCGGAACCCACGATAATGAGACCCTGGCGGGGTGGATTCGCTCAATAAAGCCCGCTGAACGCAGGGCGGTTTACCGGTATCTGGATCTTCATACCCGTGACACCAAAACCATAGTTTACAAGGTTATCAGAGCGGCTCTGCAGTCCGTTGCGGACTACTGTATAATCCCGCTCCAGGACTATTTATGCATCGACAATTCCGCAAGGATAAATTTTCCTTCGACTCTTGGCGGGAACTGGGTCTGGAGGGTGGAGGAGAGCGCTCTTACTAAAGAGCTCTCGGAGGAGATCCGCGCCCTTACGGATATGTATGGACGGTGAAAAAAGGCAGGGTTCTTCAATCTGAGTTTCATCTGAATTTTTAAGAAATCACTGGATTTTTTCAAATTTAAGTGCTATTATCTTAGGGTTAGCTAATGCTAACTCTTTGAGACGTATAGTCTAATTTATATTTAGGAGGACAGTGTTATGGATATGAAAAAAATAGGATGCTTTGCTTTGGGCACGCTCTTCGGACTGGAGGGGATAAAGCTTTTGACCTCCAGGGATGCAAAAAAGGTCTATGCACATTGTACCGCAGCTGTTTTGAGGGCTAAGGACTGTGTGATCGATCAGGTTACAACGCTTCAGGAAAACTGCTGCGATATTTATGAGGAAGCCAAGGTCATCAATGAGGATATAGCAAAAAAGGAAGCTGAATCTGAGATAGAGGACGAGACCAAGGCAGTGACTGAGACTAAGGCGGCGTCGGAGGGCAGCTGCTAGGCTATGAAATTTAAGATCAAACATGAAATAAGAGGAAGACTCAGAATACACCTTCCCATGAAGCGGATGAGCTTTCGCGAGGCTGACGCCTTTGAATATTATCTTAAGGGCTTTGAAGGCATAAAGGAAGTCAAGGTATATGAGAGGACTGCCGATGCGGTGGTCTTTTATGAATGTGACAGGACCCGTGTGACAGGGATTATCAGGGATTTTTCCTTTGAAACGGTTTCAGTGCCGGAAAAGGTCTTTGAAACGTCGGGCAGGGAGCTTGCTGCCAAATACCGTGAAAAGCTTATTATATCCGTTATCCTGCACTATGGGAAAAGGCTTTTTCTCCCCTTCTCGGTGTGCAGGTTATGGGTCATTTGCAAGATGTTCAGATACATATGGAGGGGCGTAAGAACCTTAAGGGGTTTATGCCTGCGTGTTGAGCTGCTGGATGCTATCGCAATAACCGCGGCGATTCTGACAAAGGATTACAAAACCGCCTCCAGCGTGATGTTCCTGCTGAAGATTGGGGATATGCTGGAGGAGTGGACGCATAAACGCTCCGTAGACGATCTCGCCCGCCGGATGTCTCTGAATATAGATAAGGTATGGCTGCAAACGGACTCCGGAGAAGTACAGGCGGATTCTTCTGATGTGGCAAGCGGGGATAAGGTCATTGTAAGAATGGGAAATATGATCCCCTTTGACGGAGAAGTATTCTCCGGCGAAGCCATGGTGAATCAGGCATCCATGACGGGTGAATCAGTGGCTGTCCGCAAGAGCAAAGGCACGAGTGTATTCCCCGGCACAGTGGTCGAAGAGGGTGAGCTTGTCATACGGGTGACCCAGACGGAGGGCTGCGGGCGTTTTGACAGGATAGTAAAAATGATAGAGGACTCGGAGAAGCTGAAATCCTCTCTGGAGAGCAAGGCGGAGCGTCTGGCGGACAGGCTTGTGCCCTACACCTTTCTTGGGTCTGCCCTGACCTGGCTTATCGGGAGGAATGTAAACAAGGCGGTATCCGTGCTCATGGTGGACTATTCCTGCGCCCTTAAAATGTCGATGCCGCTGTCGGTGCTCTCGGCCATCAGGGAGTCTTCCGAATACGATATCACCGTAAAGGGAGGAAAATTTCTTGAGGCAGTGGCGGAAGCGGATACCATAGTATTTGATAAGACCGGGACGCTGACCAAGGCCGCTCCGACCGTTGTTTCGGTGGTTCCCTTTAATAATGAGACAGAGGATGAGCTTTTAAGGCAGGCGGCATGCCTTGAAGAGCATTTTCCCCACTCCGTGGCGAGGGCTGTGGTTGAGGCAGCCGAGACCAAAGGACTGCTCCACGATAAGCTCCATACCGAGGTGGAATATATCGTAGCCCACGGGATAGTATCGACTATTAACGGCGAAAGAGCGGTTATAGGAAGCTACCATTTCGTATTTGAGGATGAGGCTGTTCGCATACCGGAAGACAAAAGAGAGCTTTTCGATTCTCTACCCGATGAATATTCCCATCTTTACTTTGCAAGAAACGGCAGCCTTGCAGCCTGCATATTGATAGAGGATCCCATGAGAGAAGAGGTGGGGAGCGTAGTTGAGAAGCTTCGCGCCCAGGGCTTTGAACACATCGTAATGATGACGGGTGACAGCGAAAGGACTGCCTCCAGGATAGCTGCGGAGGCGGGTATAACCGAATATTATGCAGAGGTTCTCCCTGAGGACAAGGCAAAATTTGTTGAAAAGGCACGCTCAGACGGCAGAAGGGTCATCATGGTAGGTGACGGCATCAACGATTCCCCGGCGCTTTCTGCTGCCGATGCAGGCATTGCCATAAGTGAGGGGGCAGAGATAGCCAGACAGATAGCGGATATTACCATAAGCTCCTCCAATCTTGAAAATATCGTTACATTAAGGGAGATCGCTTCCCTGCTTATGAAGAGGATAAAGTTTAATTACAGGACGATAGTGGGCTTTAATACCGCGCTTATCATACTGGGTGTGGCGGGCATAATAACTCCCGGAACCTCCGCAATGCTTCATAACGGCTCTACTGTGGCTCTGGGACTGAAAAGCATGACCGATCTGCTTCCCTCTTAAGCCACATGATACCACCAAAAATAAAAGTGGGCGTTTGGTGGGGGATTTTGTGATGAAAATTCGACTTCGTCGAACACAAAATCGCTGCTAAACAACGATGCACTAGATAAATGGAGGAAAGTGCGGATGCTCAATTTTTTGGAAAGTTTTTATTCATGTGTTCAGAGCTCGCCCGAAAGAGCAGCGGTCGTTGACCAGGGAGGAGCGCGGGCCACAAGCTACGCCGACCTGGCTGAATTGTCCGCGAGGCTTGCATCCTGGCTTTTGAAGCAGGGCATAGGCAAAGAGAAGCTGGTGGCGATACGGGTCCCCAGGGGGGTTGATTTCATTGCCTGCCGTTTGGCGACGATGATGGTGGGAGGCGCCTGGGTCGGTGTGGAAGAAATGATGGGAGCCGAAAGGATAGAGTACATCATAAAGGACAGCGGCGCGGTGCTTACGATAGGTGAGGAAGCCTTTCGGGAAGGCGTGAAGGAAGAGCCGCTGCCGCCGGAGCAGTGGGCTGATCCGGACCCCCATGATATGGCGTTCATCTTCTATACATCGGGCAGTACGGGGAAGGCAAAAGGGGCAGTGCAGGAATACGGGATATATCGCTATATCATGGACTCTACCCTCCGTGCCATCGACAAATGGGACTTCCTTGATTACGCGAATGTGGCGCCGGAAACCTATATCGGAGGGATAGACCTGATGATCGGGGCGCTTCAGGCAGG
>JAGBNT010000089.1 GCA_017634255.1 Lachnospiraceae bacterium | reverse complement strand
CTCCAGTTCGGGAACTTCAGGTACTTTAGGGACACTACACGAGTTATGACTGTCCCCCAACTGTTTTTCACCCCAGTTCGGGTACTTCGGGTACGCTCTTTTTCATACACGAGTTATCTGCGGCATCATGGCGGTGGACATAACCGGTGGCGAGCCCCTTGTAAGAAGGGACTTTGAAGAGCTCGTAAAGGAGCTTATCCGCTGCAACATCGACATCAGGATTATCTTTACAAACGCTTCTCTTCTGGATGAAAAGATCCTTGACATGCTGGAAAGATACCATCAGCACCCTGCTTTTCAGCTAAGCTTTGACGGTTTTGGACACCACGACTGGCTTCGCGGTGTGGAGGGTGCGGAAAAACAGGCGGATGAGGCATTTAAGCTTCTCCAGAAACGGAAATACCCGGTAGCCACTGCGATGTGCATTCATAAGGGAAACAAAGATAGCCTGCGTGACACGATTCATTATCTTGCCGGATACGACGTAATGAGTCTGCGTCTGAATGCGCCTCAGGAGCTGGGTGTCTGGAAACAGTATTCCGATGAATATGCCTTAAGCGAGGATGAGGTCTGGGCGGTCTATAAAGACAACATTGAGTGGTATTTCGAGGACGGGATGCCCATCGACCTTGAGCTTGACGGGTATTTCAGCTGCAAAAAAGGGAGCTCTAAGTACAAGATCCCCTATGTACACCATCCCCCGAAGAATGCCGAATGGTCAAAGATCCCGCAATGTGAGAGCATGCGGCATCATATCTATATAGGTCCGGAGGGAAGACTGGCTCCGTGCATGGGATTTTCGGACACGGAGATGGGCAAAACATTCCCGAGCGTGCTTGAAGAGCATCTCGGAAAGCTGACTCTCGAGAGCAATCCCTACTATGACGTTGTCAACACCCGGACGTCGGATTTCAGAAATGCAAATCCGGAATGTGCCGAATGTGATCATTTCAGAGATTGCTGCGGCGGATGTATGGCAGAGGGTATGGCGCGGTGCGGAGACTATCTTGCGAAGGATGAACGCATCTGCTATTTCCATAAACACATCGGCGAAGCCGCAGTCCGTAAGGCCGCAGACGACGCGATAGAGAAATTTGGCAGGGCAGCGGACGGTAAGGAAAGCGAGGATGATCATACCGTTATGCCGGGGGCAAACTGCTGAAACAAAAAAAGGCACTGACAAAAAACGAACGAAAAATAGTTTTTAAAAAATATGTTTAAAGCACTGCCATTCCATTTTTGGACTTCGTATATATAAGTGACAGGAACAATACAACACTTAAAAAAGCGAAGATGAAAGGAGGTAGTGGTATGTGGATATTTGGAGTTTTTACAGCGATCGCTGTACTGCTTACTGCGTCAGATAGTATCTTATAATGACCCAAAGAGGAAGTGTTACACACAAAGCTACATCACATCGGACTTGAAGGCCGTTATTTCGGAGGTAAGACCGGAGATTGGGGTCTTTATTCCGGTGGAGTAACTGGAGGATGGTAATGGACATCATAATTATACGAGGGTTCTGATGCATCTTTGAATATAAGATGTATTCAGAACCCCTTTTTCCGCTTCATTGACTTTTTTCCCCAGTATTTATACAATCAAAAAAAGCCCGCTGGCGGCTCAATTTAAGGTACGTGACGTGAAGATAGAAGCTATCGGAAAAAGTCTATCGGAAAAACTGTTTGGAATATACATAAGGTAGTTTCTCATCTCATGTAAAAAGTGTATAACGATCTCCTGAAAAATTTAGGCAGTCGTGTCATGGTATGTGTTTTAGACAGATGCTATAATCGCGACAGTTTAGTTTTTTAGGAGGTAATTTATGTCCAGTCTTTCATTGAAAAACATCTGTAAAGTTTATCCCAACGGCTATGAGGCGGTTAAGGACTTCAACCTTGAAATCGAGGATAAGGAATTTATCATCTTCGTAGGTCCTTCCGGCTGCGGAAAATCCACAACTCTTCGTATGGTGGCGGGTCTTGAGGAGATCTCCTCCGGCGAGCTGCGTATCGACGGCACTCTTGTAAATGACGTGCAGCCCAAGGATCGTGATATCGCCATGGTTTTCCAGAATTACGCGCTTTACCCGCATATGACCGTTTACGACAACATGGCCTTCGGTCTTAAGCTCAGAAAGGTACCGAAGGACGAGATAGACAGGCAGGTCCGGGAGGCGGCGAAGATCCTCGATCTTTCCTCTCTCTTAGACCGTAAACCGAAGGCTCTTTCCGGAGGACAGAGGCAGCGTGTGGCTATGGGACGTGCCATAGTCCGTAACCCCAAGGTCTTCCTTATGGACGAGCCGCTGTCCAACCTGGACGCAAAGCTTCGTGTGCAGATGCGTATTGAGATAGCAAAGCTCCACCAGAGACTTGGAACCACTATTATATATGTTACCCACGACCAGACAGAGGCTATGACCCTCGGAACCCGTATCGTAGTTATGAACAAGGGTGTGGTTCAGCAGGTGGACACCCCCCAGAAGCTCTACGATGAGCCGCAGAACCTCTTCGTTGCAGGCTTCATGGGCTCGCCCCAGATGAACTTCCTCGATGCGGTTGTGGATAAGAACGGAGATACGGCGCTGTTAAAGGTTGCAAACCACTCTATCCCCCTTCCTCCCTCAAAGTCGAAGAAGCTTATCGATGGAGGCTACGTAGGAAAGACCGTTACCTTCGGTATCCGTCCTGAGGATGTATATGATTCGCAGATCGCCGTCGACACGCTTCCCAAGGAAGCCAGCTTCGACGCTACTATCAAGGTTTATGAGCTTCTCGGAGCGGAAGTATTCCTGTATTTCGATCTCGGAGACTTCCCTATGACAGCCAGGGTAGACCCTCGTACAACGGCCCAGAGAGGCAGTAATTGTAAATTTGTTATGGATACGGAAAAGATTCACGTATTCGACAAAGAGACAGAGAAAATAATAACAAATTAAGGAGATGAGTGTATATGTTCTATATCGGAATTGATCTTGGAACTTCTGCAGTAAAGCTGCTTTTGATGGAGAGCAGCGGAAAGATTGAAAATATCGTTTCAAAGGATTATCCCATTGAGTTCCCCCATCCGGGCTGGTCGCAGCAGAACCCCGAGGACTGGTGGAAGGCCGTTAAGGAGGGAGTACGGGAGCTTATAAAGGATGTCGATAAGGACAAGGTTGCGGGTATTTCCTTCGGCGGACAGATGCACGGTCTTGTTGTACTGGATAAGGATGACAAGGTTATCCGCCCGGCGATTTTGTGGAATGATGGCAGGACCATCAAGGAGACTGAGTATTTAAACAATGTAATAGGCAAGGAAAAGCTGTCCGAATATTGCGCAAATATAGCCTTCGCTGGTTTTACCGCTCCGAAGATCCTTTGGATGAAGGAAAACGAGCCCGACAACTTTAACCGGATAGCTAAGATAATGCTTCCGAAGGACTACATCGCCTATATGATGACGGGAGTACACTGTACCGACGTTTCGGATGCTTCGGGTATGCTCCTGTTCGACGTTAAAAATAAGAAGTGGTCTAAGGAAATGTGCGACATTTGTGGTATTTCCGAGGATAAGCTGGCAAAGATATTCGAAAGCTATGAGGCCGTAGGGACCTTAAAGCCGGATGTTGCCGAGGAGCTGGGGCTTTCCGCCTCGGTAAAGGTGGCAGCGGGAGCCGGAGACAATGCGGCAGCGGCTGTGGGCACCGGAACGGTGGGCGACGGTATGTGCAATATCTCCCTTGGAACCTCGGGCACCATATTTATCTCCAGCAACGATTTCTGCGTAGACCGCTTCAACGCGCTTCACGCCTTCGCCCATGCCGACGGGCACTATCATCTGATGGGCTGCATGCTCTCAGCGGCCAGCTGCAAGAACTGGTTCTATGAGCACATCCTTGAATCCAAGGATTACAAGGGCATGGAGGGCGCTATAAAGGATGATATGCTTGGAAACAACAAGGTATTTTTCCTGCCCTACCTCATGGGAGAGCGTTCGCCCCACAATAACCCCAATGCAAGGGGTATGTTTATCGGCATGAGCATGGATACCTCGAGGACGGATATGATACAGTCAGTGGTTGAGGGTGTTTCCTTCGGCATAAGGGATTCCTTCGAGGTCGCCAAATCGCTGGGGCTTAAGATAGACCGCACGAAGATCGTAGGCGGCGGCTCCAAGGGTGAGCTGCCTAAGAAGGTTATGGCAAACGTGCTCGGTATCAGCGTAGACGTTCCCGAAAATGAGCAGGGTCCTTCCATGGGCGGAGCAATGCTGGCAGCGGTGGCCTGCGGAGAATACAGCTCGGTTGTGGAAGCCGCATCGAAGATAGTAAAGATCTCTTCAACAGTGGAGCCTGATCCTGAGATAACTAAGCGCTACGAAGAGGCATATAATAAATTTAAGCAGATCTATCCTACAGTAAAGGAGCTCTATAATACTTTGCTGTGATAGCAGGTCATACTGTAAAGAAAGTGTATTTAGTCAGAGAATACAAACGAGCAGGGTCGGGAATTCATCCGCCCTGCTCGTTTTCTGACGGCCACACTTGAAGTGCCACGCCTGTAAATGCTATGATTACCGTAAGAATACAACGGGGGGAAGCTATGATAAGCGGAAAAACCATCCAGAAATGTATTGACGACCTTACCGGGATCTCCGGGGTGAATATTGCGGTGGCGCAGGCCGATGGAAGTATCGTTGCAGCCACGATAAAAGAGGATATATCTCCGGTGAGCATCCGCTCCTTTATAGACAGCGGAGCCGTTTCAAGCAGCATTGCAGATAAATTTTATTTCAGGCTGGAAAACGACGGCAGCCTGGCCTTTGTGGTGATCAGCGCCGGAGATGCGGAAAAAAGCCGCATGATAGGAAGAATAGCCCTCAGCGAGCTGACCGCCCTGTTGGAGGCCTACAGCGAAAATCTCGACAAAAATTCTTTTCTGCAAAATCTCCTTACGGACAATCTGCTCCCGGTAGACATATATAACAGGTCGAGGCAGCTCCACATTAAAGAGAAGGCCGCGAGAGCCGCCTTTGTGATCGAGCCGGTCAAGCATGGGGATGGAAGTGCAGCCGAAACCCTGAGGGTCCTGACCAGCCTCTTTGCGGCCAGCAGCGAGGATCTCATAGCCACAGTAGACAAGAATCAGGTGGTCCTTATAAAGGAGCTCAACTCCGGTGACTGGCGCCAGGAGATCGACGAGACAGCCGGAATGCTGGTGGATATAATGGAGACCGAGGCAATGCTGGGCGTCCGCGTGGCCTCTGGGGGCATCACGGAAGAGATATCGCAGATATCCCGTTCCTATAAGGAGGCCTGCCTTACCATTGACGTCGGCAAGCTCTTTTATATGGATAAAAATATCTTCTCATACAGCTCCCTGGGGATAGGCCGGCTCATATATCAGCTGCCCGTGAATCTGTGCGAAATGTTCCTGCATGAGATCTTTGGCGAGGAGATACCTGATTCGCTGGATGAGGAGACGCTTTCTACGATAAATACCTTTCTCGACAACAGCCTCAATGTGTCTGAGACTTCGAGGAAGCTCTATATTCACCGGAATACGCTGATGTACAGGATCGAAAAGATAGAGAAGGCCACAGGCCTTGATATAAGGGAATTTGACGATGCCCTTACCTTAAAGATCGCCATAATGGTCTTAACTTACCTGAAAATGCGCAAAAATTGAGGATAAATTTTGATAATAAGAGGCTTTAACAAAACTACACTACTGGATTTTCCCGGTAAAGTGGCCTCCATCGTCTTTACGGGGGGCTGCAATTTCCGCTGTGGCTTCTGCCAGAATTCCGCCCTGGTGCTGAATCCCGCTTCGCAGCCCATGATACCGGAGGAAGAGATATTCGAATACATCAAAAAGCGCAGGGGTATCCTTGAGGGAATCTGTATAACAGGCGGGGAGCCCACTCTGGAGCCGGACCTGCCCGCTTTCATGGAAAGGCTCAGGGAAACCGGAATGGCGGTAAAGCTTGACACCAACGGCTACAGACCGGAGGTGCTTAAGGAGATCATAGACAGGCGACTTGCGGATATGTTTGCAATGGATATAAAATCCGACAGAGAGGGTTATGCCAGGATAACCGGATTGCAGAATTTTGACATATCGAAGGTGGAGCTCTCGGCGAAGCTTATTATGGAGAGCGGTATCGACTATGAATTCCGTACCACGGCCGTCAGGGGTTATTTTGACGAAAGGACCGCCGAAAACATCTCCATATGGCTCAAGGGTGCCAAAAGATATTTTATACAGAGGTTCGAAGACGGGGATGACGTGCTGGATAGCGGGCTCGCGGCGCCGGATATCGAGGTGCTCAAAAGCTGCAGGGAGATCCTCAAAAAAACTATTGAGCAGGTGGAGCTTCGCGGTGTTGACTGAGGATGAAAAATATATGAAGGAGGCCTTAAAACAGGCCCGCAAAGCCTATAAAATGGGCGAGTCCCCAATAGGCTGCGTCATAGTATATGAGGGAAGGATAATAGGCCGGGGATACAACAGGCGGAATACCGATAAGAGCACCTTGGCCCATGCGGAGATCTCCGCTATAAAGAAGGCCACGAAGGTAATAGGAGATTGGCGGCTTGAGGACTGCACGATATATATTACGCTGGAGCCCTGCCCGATGTGTGCGGGCGCGATAGTGCAGTCGCGTATAAAGCGTTGTGTCATCGGAGCTATGTCTCCCAAGTCCGGCTGCGCGGGTTCGATCTTAAATATCCTCGATGAGAGCAGGTTTAACCACCGGGTCGAAACGCTGAGCGGGGTCCTGGGCGAGGCATGTCAGCAGCTCTTAAGCAGCTTCTTTAAGGAGCTGAGAGTCAGGTTAAAGGCCGAAAAAGAAGCAGAGACGCCGGAGAGCCGGCCGGATATAGGAGTGTTATAAATGGAAAGTTTGAGAAATAAACCGGTAACGGAGCTTTTAAGGAGCGCAAAGCGGCTTAAGTAGGACCCCTCGCTAAGCCGGGCGGGCAGCAATGGAAAGAAGCTTAAGGTGGCTGTTTTGTCCTCCTATTCCATACAGCACTTTGCCCTTATCTTAAATCTCTTTCTGGACAATGCCGGGATTTCGGCAGAGATCTTCGAGGGAGAGTACGGCGGCATCAATATGGCGGTGCTGGATGAAAATTCGGAGCTCTACGGCTTTAAGCCCGATATTGTGCTGATACTTATG
>JAGBNT010000088.1 GCA_017634255.1 Lachnospiraceae bacterium | reverse complement strand
GCTTTGAAAAGACATTTATCCGGGAGAACCGATGGCGTTTGTTCTTGCAGGGCATCGGTACGACGCTTCTGATCACTGCCCTTTCCATACTGTTTGGAACAGTGCTTGGATTTTTTGTATTCATGCTCTGCCGCAACGGGAATCCCGCAGCAAATGCTATCACCCGGTTCATTGTCTGGCTGGTGCGGGGACTGCCGTCGTGGGCTATGTGGCAGTGCAGGACCTTACGAAGCTTAAGGACGTGAATACGGTGATAAATGACGGAGATGTCATCTCTGTTATCGGACCCTCCGGCGCAGGGAAATCCACCCTGATTCGCTGCATCAATATGCTGGAGCGACCGACAGGAGGACAGATCCTTTTTGACGGCACAGACATTACCGCCCCATATGAAAAAACTCATCCGGCTTGTCTTTGAGGAGCTGATACAGCAGATCCTGCTCCCTGCGCTTGAGCAACCCTGCATCCGTTTTACGGCAGAGTATTCCGAAGCGGATGAGAAGACGTTTATTACGGTGTTGTACAACGGAGCTCCCTTTGATCCGGCGGATTCCGTGAACGGTTTGTCTTATGCATTGATAAAAGGAATGGCCCGGGACCTTAAGTATGAGGCGCGGACGGAGGAAGCATATACAAACAGCTTCCGGTGCACGATTACAAATCAATAGACAAGTATTATAGTTATCTTTAGATGTAGATAGGGATTGAAAGAAACAGGATCGATATGGTAGATTCCGAGCAGCGCTGGGACAGGCTTCTTAAGATAAAGACAGGCGGGAGGGACGACTCCCATGCGGGGGCGTTCAACTTTCCCTATGAGCCCACGCCCTACTGTGTGCTGGAGAGGCTCGCTTCGAGGGGCTATATAGGAAAAAGGAATACTCTTGTCGACTACGGCTGCGGGAAGGGCAGGGTGCCGCTATTTATGTCGTACCAGACCCGGTGCAGAAGCTACGGCGTGGAGTATGACGAGGATATCTATAACAGGGCTTTGCGAAACGTCGGGGAATGTCCGGCGGGGAACAGAGTTAATGTTATGTTAACTAAGGCGGAGGCCTTTGAGGTACCCGTGGAGGCCGACCGCTTTTATTTTTTCAACCCTTTTTCGGTGGAGATACTGAAGAGAGTTTTAAAGCGAATTATGGAAACGCATTATGTAAATCTAACAACCTCAGCAGACTCGCTAAACCAGGCGGCCGCGGCGGGCCAGGCAAACCCGACGACCGCTGCAGTCCCAACCGACCGCCTCCTCTTCTTCTATTATCCCTCGCAGGAGTATATTTCGGCCCTGCAGGCCATGGATGAGCTGACACTTGTTGAAGACATAGACTGCACCGACCTCTGCCCGGATACGGCAAATGACAGAGAGAGGGTAGTGGTGTTTGGAATATCGGAAACAATACAAGTAAATGCAGACGGAAAGCCCGCGTTTTAACAATAGGAGGTAAGCTTTGGACAATATCGCAAGGAGCAGCAATATCGTAAAGAGCAGCAATATAACAACGAGCAGCGACAATATCGCAAAGAGCAATAGCAATAGCTCAAAAGGCAGCATATTGGCGCTTCCCTCGGAGGAGGTTGTCCTTAATGAGGGCGAGGAAAGCAATGTAATGTATAAGATACTGAGCGGCAACGCCGAGGTGTATCTGGGCTACGGCACGGAAAACGAGTCCTTACTCGGGCTCCTCGGAAAGGGCTCCTGCTTCGGCGAGTTCGGGCTTCTGCTGCATGAAAAGTCCCCTTACACGGTAATTGCCTATTCAGATCTCGTGCTCTACAAGGTCACCGAGGATAATGTAGGTGAATTTATCCGTGAAAACCACGTAAACATACTCAATATGATGAGGAGCATGGCAAAAACCATGCTTTTGATGCAGAGCCACATTACGCAGCTCACCCAGGAGCTGGACCAGAGAAATAAGGTAAATGACCGCATCATAAACAGAAACAAGGATATGCTGAAAAGGTATATTTACAGCCGGTAACGCAGGCGCTCAGGGCTGGTGATACGAAAGTATGTGACGCTTTTGTGGCGCAGGGTATGTTATACTATGGAATGAAGAGAAAAACAGTCTAATCTAATAAAAGAAATGGAGAAAAAAGATGGAATTTGACATTCAGTATTTATTGATGCTGCAGGAACTAAGGAACGCCACAGGCGGCATGTTTGACGAGTTTTTTAATGCCTTGTCCAAATTTGCCGTGGATATTATGCCGTTCTTACCCTTTGTGGTCTTCTGGTGTGCCGACAAGAAATGGGGTTACCGGTTTATAACCACCTGGGGGCTGGGAGAGATATTAAACGGAATCGTAAAGCTGACGGTATGTGCCTACCGTCCATGGATAAGGTCGGACCTTATAGAGCCGGCCGGGGATTCCAAGGTCGCAGCGACAGGGTACTCGTTTCCCAGCGGCCATACGACGGTCGCCACTGTCACCTATGGCACGATTATTGCCTGGCAGAGGGATAAGAGAAGGTGGCTCGCCGTGCTGTGCGGTATCCTGTTGGCACTGACGGCCTTTTCAAGAAATTTCCTTGGAGTGCATACGCCTCAGGACGTTGTCGTGGGCTTCACGATGTCGCTCATAATCATCCTCGTAGTAGGAGCTGTACAGAAAAAGGTAGAGGGCAATGAGAGAGCCGTTGATATTTTAACTATCGTGGGAGTGATCGCGGTGATTCTGACGCTGATCTACATACAGGTCAAGCCCTATCCTATGGACTATGTCGATGGGAAGCTGCTTGTGGACCCCCAGAGTATGATGAACGATACCTTCAAGGCCTGCGGAGCCTTCCTTGGACTTATGCTCGGAAGCTATGCGGACAGGCATTATCTGAAATATGAGATACCTGTAGGCGCGGCGGAGCTGCCGATGCTGACCTGCTCCGGCGCCGCGATCCTCTTCGCATGGAAGGAATGGTTTGCGCCTGCAACTATCGTGGCAGCATGCGGCTCTCACTGGGGAAATATGATAGCCCGCTTTATAATGGTCTTCTTCGCCATGACCGTATGGCCGATGATAATTACCAGAACATGTGGGAAAAAATAAAAATTTTTCTGCTAACTGTCGTTCCTGTCTCGTATATATAAGTGTAAAGAAATCACCCACAAGGAGGCAATCTTCATACTGATTCCATTTTAAATAGTATGCAAGAGATACTTTCAGAGAAAAAGGGGCTGTAGTAATAGCATATATTCAAATATTTAGCCTGACACACTTAGTGAACCGGAGCCGCCGGGCGCGATTGAGTGCGCCGAGCGAAGCGAGGTGTTAGGGACATGAGCGCCGCTTCAAGGCGAACGGTGAACTTAGTGTGGTCAGAGCCATTTGAATATATGCTATTACTACAGCCCCTTTCTTGATTCTAATCCTTAATCCATCTTCAAAAAAGTATAGTTGTTTTCCACTCTGTCTGAATATATGATGATATAGCCCAGGTCGTGCATTTCACGAATCAGGACGGCAATTTTATCCTCAAAATCACTGAAAAATCTTTCGTGGCTTTCCAGACATATCTGATCTATCCTGACATCCAGATCCTTAAGCGTCCTGACTACCGCGAACTCGGCTCCCTCTATATCCAATTTAAGCAGGTCTATATGCTTGTGGCCGTTCATTTCAAACAGTGTTTTAAGGCAGTATATCTTTATCGGGAAACCATCGTCATATAGGTCGGGGGTATAATTATAGATAGAGCCGGAATAATCTATCACCATCTTCGGCTTGTAATAGAGAGTTTCTCCGTCCCTGTCCGAAAGTCCCGCGGCAGTAAAATGAAATCTCGGATCCTTATATATGGGCAGCTTCTTCAGATAGGCTATCGCGTCCGGATTCGGATCATAGGCAAAGATCTCGGCCTTTGTCTCTTTAAGGATAGCCATGGAGAAGGTCAGATCCTCCCCTGTTCCAAAGGAATAGACTATAGGGGCCTCGCTGTTCTTAAGCGGCTTTTCATAGATATAGTGTCCGCCGTAGTCAGAGCCGTATTGCTTTATCCGGTAGCCGATGGTATCGCGGCGATCCCGGCTGGAATCTGTTTCTACCCCTAAGACTACCTCCGCTATTTTGCTGAAAAGGCTTCTGATCGGATTTGTTATGGAAAAAAGCCTCGATGTGAGATCCGTCTCCTCGTACACATGCTCATCGATATCCTCGCTGACGATACCTTTTGCGCCATAATAAGTCGCCGCGGCCTTATTGTACGGGTCATCGGCCCTGTCAAAACCTATTCCCATAGTAATATCCCAGGTAAAGGAGCTGTCGCCCGCGAGTCTTTCATAAAAGGGTGAACCCATCACACCCTTCACGCGTGCCAGGGGCTTGTCCATATTGTAGTGGATATACCTGAGCTGACGATCCATCTGATCGCTGACATCCGCATCCATGATGAGACTTGCGAGCAAATGTAAGACATAGGCCGCCGCAGCGGTTATGCCGAGGCTCTTTGCCAGGGGACTCCACAGGGAGAAGGGAGGGATATTAAGCTGCTTTGCCGCGCAAAGGGCAGCGGCCATGAGGTAGATGATCGACGGATAGGTCGACCTTCTGGGATATTCCGGAGAAAGCATCATGACCGAGGGCACCGCAAATACAGCGGTCTCCAGACCCATAATGAAAAGATCCGTTTTGGGGTTCCGCACTCCTTTAAGGAAGTAGGCCAGAACCGGAAGCTGCAGAGGAAGCTCACGCAGCAGGGTCGTAAGGAAGCCCTCCTTAAACCACTTCTTAAACATTAAGGGGGTATAAAGGTATTCAGAGGGAACATAGCCGGGAAGTGCTTCCTCCGTGGTCTTGGGTATTGTACCGCTGTGCTCATACTCTATCTCAAGCTTTTTCCTGTTTCCGGGAGCGAGGAGGAGCAGCAGAAGACCGATGACGCCCCCTGCGAGGCCCCAGCCCATAAAGGACTCATAGCTTTTAGACTTCAAGGCACGGAGGGTCTCCATCGAAGCCAGGAGGAGGGAGGCGCCAGCGCCGGTCTCGGTAGACCAGCCGGACAGGAGCCCTGAAAGAAAAGCCAAAGGTCCGGGGAGAGGTACCTTCCTGCCGTGGAAGTGCATGGAATAGGGCATTACAAAGATGGATTGAAGAATACCCATCCATAAATAGTTCATGGAGCCTGTAAGCCAGAAGCAGGTGGCTTCAAGGTGGGGAGCGCAGGCATAGAAGCCCGCCGTAAGGAGAAGTGCCTCCTTAGGCGAGATACTGCCGAG
>JAGBNT010000010.1 GCA_017634255.1 Lachnospiraceae bacterium | reverse complement strand
ATTTTTGGGCTCTGCCGTAAGTCTCGGATACAACGTCTTATATGCAAGGCATATGAAGCATATGACACAGCGCTCTGCGGTGGACGATGCCCTTGGACTTAATGAGAGGATTGAAGAAGAGAGGGCAGGAGACGGACCTGTTTCCCGGCTCAATAAGTCGCAGCTTGAGGAATATAAAAATCAGCTGCGTCAGGATTTCCTTGCCAGAAACGGGTATGCCACCTTTAAGGAATGTTACGCGGATATTTCCGCATATAACGCCCGTCTGCTCTATAAGCACATATTCGCGAATAACGATCCCAATGGTGACAGGGAAGCCTATGAGGATGTGGTCAAGGCTCTCGGACTTAAAATAAAGCCTTCCACAAGGCGGTCTGAGAGTAACCTTCCGACGGTAAACATGATATATACGAAGCTTATGCAATAGGGAATGGCTTGAAATGCTATGAAATCTACGTGGATTGCTGCCAGAGAAAAGGCAGGTCTGTTTTATAAGAATATGGCTGCACACTACAATGTGGCGCTGGCGGGGGATGAGGATTTACTCATAGTCTCGGACGACGGGGACAGGGCAGTGGGATTTTCCGCTTTTGCAATACGCGGGGATATCCTAGACATAACCTTCTTTTTTGTGACGGAGACCTGCAGGGGAGGGGACTGTGCTGACTATATGCTGAGTGACCTTGAGGCTGAGGCGAAAAAGAGGGGAGCAGCCTATATACGTTATATTATGCCGGTCTCTGACGCTATGGTAAGTTATTTCGAAAAAAGGGGCTTCGACATCTTTCCCGGAAAGCAGTTTTATGAAATATCCATAGGGGCGCTTTATTATTCAAAAATCTTCAGGGAGAGGATATATCGGAAAGACCCCAAAGGAGTAAAGAGCATAGAGGACTGCACCTCCGATGAGTTGAAGCTCATTCATCATTTCTTTGAACAAAATGATATAAACAGGGAAGTTCCGTTTAATCAAAAGCTTTCAAACGTCAAGATCAAGGCTGGAGAGATAAAGAGCCTTGTGCTCTTAGATACGCTGCCGAGCGGACAGATAACCATAAGCTACATGTACGTCGAGGGGGGTCATACTGCCTACCTTTTAGAGAATTTCCGAAGATGCTCCCAGGTTTTGGATACCTATGGGAGAAAGGCAAGGAAGCTGAAGCTCCTCGTTTCCACCGAAACAGGCAGTGAGCTGGATCTGATAAAGTTTTTTGTAGGGGATGTGGGGCTTATAAACGAGGTGTATCTGGTCATGACGGCGGTAAAAACGCTCCGCTAGGGATGCACATTCGCGAGCCTGTCCGAAAACCAATTCACCCAATCTGCACGCCCCCACAAACCGGTGACGCACATCTTGGGCAAAGCGTTTTCGGACAGTCTCTCGCGCTATAGGAATGTGCTGTATAAATATAGCCGCGCCCGGCGCGGGAATGTCGCAGGCGACGTTCCTTTTTGCAACAGGGCATCATTCAAAAAAGCGTGCGTATCAGGGCTTCCTCCAGCTCGGCGCCCTTTACCGGTTTTAAGAGGAAGTCATCAAAGCCCTCCCTTTCATAGAGCTCCCGGTTTTCCCGACCGGAATTTGCTGTCAGTATGATCACAGGGGTCGCGTTATTAAGCCCGCCCGCCTGCTCCCTGATAGCGTGCAGACATTCTATGCCATCCATTACAGGCATCATGTGATCCATGAATATCACGTCATATTTCTTTTCAGCCGTGAGCTTAAGGCACTCCGCGCCGCTTTGCGCAGTAGTGATCTGAACGCCCGTAGCCTGCAGCAGTCTGGTTTCCACAACAAGATTAAACTTATTGTCATCAACGATCAGTACGCACACATCCGGTGCGACAAAGCCGGGCTTATATGCGGGTCTTTCGCGCGTGCTTATGGAGCCGTCGGGGTCAAAGCTTCCGATGGGAGTACTGTCCGATACGCCCTGATCCAGATAGACAGTAAAAGTAGAGCCGCTTCCATATTCGCTTTCTACCTCTATCCGTCCGCCCATGAGGTCAGTCAGCTGTTTTACTATGGAAAGACCCAGACCTGTCCCCTCGATATATCTGTTGCTGTCTGTATCCTCACGCACAAAGGCATCGAAAAGATGGGGCAGGCTTTCGGCGCGGATACCCATGCCGGTATCTGATATGCGATAGACAACCCTTATATATTTACCCTCGCCTTCAATATCCTCGCCCTTTTCGGACAGGCTCTCGGGGGGAACGCTGCCATTAAAGCCGGGAATCCGGTCTGTCTTTTCAAATCCGACACTTAGCCGTACCTCGCCCTCCGTGGTATATTTTACCGAATTGTTCAGCAGGTTTATCAGGATCTGGCGGATACGCATTTCATCGCCCACAAGCCTTTCAGGAAGCCCGGGGTCGATATCGACCTTGAATTTAAGTCCCTTTTCTCCGGCTCTCGAACGCATCATGCGCACCACTTCGCTTAGCATGAGCTTTTCATCATACTGCGCGGGGATTATGGACATCTTTCCCGACTCGATCTTAGACATATCCAGAATATCGTTGATAAGGCTTAAGAGCATCTCGGAGGCACTCCGGATGTTGATGGAATCTTCGGCTATCTCCTTCGATATGCTTTCGTCCCTTAATATCAGCTCGTTAAGACCGATAATGGTGTTTATGGGCGTTCTTATCTCATGGCTTATACTGGAGAAGAACCTGTTTTGAGCCTTGTTTATCTTTTCTATTTCAATCGCCTGGGTCTTTGTCCTGCGAATCTCTGCCGCCAGGAGCCAGGTCTGAAAGTAGATCATGCAGCACATCAGCGCGCTTGCGATGATAAGCGACATCAGTGAATCGGCAAATGCCGTGGCTTCATCATGGGCGACGATAAGCTCCGGTCTGTAGAGCGCCAGAGAATATACTGTAATGACCGAAATTAGTTCAAGTATTATGAATATCCCTCTCCATCTGCCCTTTAGTATCAGTGCGATATAGACGATGGTAAAGGCGTACCATAACGCGGCGCCGCCATGGATGCCGCCGCTGGTAAAGAAATTTAAGGGCTCATAGACAATGACCAATATGGCTGCGCTCACGATCGCTGAGATGTCAAGCCTCCCCTTTTTGTAGCAGATTATGGTAAAGGCGCTGAAGAGCACAATGCCGGAAGCGGCAATAAGCAAAGATGAGGGGTTCTCCCCGATGAATATGCCGGCTATAACGGCGATCCCTATGGACAGGATTCCGATGGAGGCAACCAGAACATACTGCCTGTCCTGGATGTCGACCTTGTCATTTGTAAGATAGCTTTTTAGCCTGTAAAAAATATTCATGTTGTGATTATATCATGATTTACGCTTGAAGCATACGAACAGTAACAGCAGATATTTCAATTTAATATTTCAGGTGACAAAACCACCACATATAGAGTATAATTTACGGGTAATCGCAAACTGTGAGGGAAAGGTAGACGTTTGCTACCTTTCATATATACAGGAGGGAAAATTATGTCGAAAACTGTTCAGGTGAAGGCTGGCGCACCGGTGAATAAAGCAAAAAAGAAAGGCGGAAGGCTGGGCATACAGTGGAGGATGCTAATTCTGATCCTGCCTGTGGTTATCATAGCTCTTAATGTAGTATCGTTTGTCAGCGGAGATCTGGCGAGCAAGGCCATAGACAACCAGACTACAAAATATATGGAAAGCGAGCTAAACGCCAACGTCAATGAGATCGACGGAGAGCTGGAAAGGATAAGGAGTACGGCGGAAACGCTGGCAAGCGTTGTGGGTGACACCTATACCTTTACCAACATGACTTCATATAGGAATATCTTTTCCCATGTGGTTCAGTCCAACGATATGGTGCTGGGAGCCGGAATATGGTTTGAGCCCCGTATTTATACAGGGGATATGCGCTATCACGGCTATGACTATGTAGGTCCCTACTGGTATAAGGATGGGAGCGAGATCGTGGAGGACTGGGAATATTCCAATGAGGAATATGACTATTTTTCTCAGGAATACTACCTTAACGCCAAGGCGCAGACCTCCCTTAAGGCAGTCATCACAGACCCCTACTACGATGAAGCCTCCGGAACCATAATGGCTTCCACCTCCTGCCCTGTTTTTAACTACAGGAATGAGTACATAGGCTGTATCACAGTGGATCTCGGACTGGATGCAATAAGCACGATGGTAGGCAGCATAAAGGTGGGAGACAGCGGTCACGGAATAATGACTGCCTCTGATGGAACTTACATATATACCGATGATATGAGCAAGGTCTCCAGCGGGATGAAGATAACCGACGAGACTGGCGGCATCGGAACGATAGCGGGTGCGGTGCTCGGAAGCGACAGAGGAGAGGCTCAGTTCAAGTCCGACGCAGGCAGGATAAATACCTACTACGCTACTGTTCCCGAGGTGGGCTGGAAGCTCCTTATCGTTATGCCATATTCGGAGATACATCAGCCGGTTACCAACATGACGCGGATATCTGTTGTAATATGCGTTATCTCCATTATAGTATGCGTGCTTTTGATCTTCTTTATAGCCCGTTCCATAGCAAAGACCATCATAAGCGTAAACCTATTTGCATCAGAGCTTGCGGCGGGCAACTTTACGGTAGACAGGCTGAATATAAAGAGGGCGGACGAGCTTGGAGACATGTCCAATGCACTTAACGATATGTACGAGAGCAACTCCACCATCATAAGCAATATTTCCGCCGAATCGGGCAATGTAAATGATTCGGCGGTTACGCTAAGCGCTATGAGCCAGGAGCTCACTGCGGAGTTTTCCAAGATACAGACAAATATGTCTGCGGTAAACGATTCCATGATGTCCTCAGGAGCTGCAACTCAGGAGGTTTCAGCTTCGGTGCAGGAGGTAAATACCTCCGTTCAGGATCTTGCTCACGAGACGGAAGAGACCTCGAAGAGAGTAAAGGAAATAGAGGAGCGTGCGGCGCATATACAGGAGCGCAATACAAAGGCCCACGACAACGCCATCAGCATTACGAACCAGAGAAGGGCGGAGCTCGAAGAGGCAAACGAAAAGGCGAAGGTAGTAAGCCAGATAGAGGAGATGGCAAATTCCATATCCGCCATAGCGAGCCAGATAAACCTCCTATCCCTCAATGCTTCCATAGAGGCAGCCAGAGCGGGAGACGCAGGAAAGGGCTTCGCGGTAGTAGCTTCCGAGATCAACAACCTTGCGGTGCAGACGGACAGCGCCGTCCAGGAGATAAAGGGAACGATAGACGACATTCAGCAGGCATTTGCGGATCTTTCCGCCGGCAGCAACAAGCTACTGGATTTCGTTACGGAAACTGTAACGCCGGATTACGAAAGCTTTGTGGAAGTGGGTAAGCAGTACGGAAACGATGCAGAGCTCTTTGGAGAGCTGGCATCCAGGATTTCCGATATGACCGACAATATCAAGGCTTCTATGAACGAGGTAAACGACGCTATACAGAGCATAGCGGAAAATACACAGGATACTGCCAATCATTCCGCCGAGATAACGGATTCGGTGGATACTGTTTCGACCGCTGTAGAGTCGGTTGCGGATCTTGCTATAAAGCAGCAGGAGACCGCCGGAAATCTTCAGGAAATAGTAAGTCACTTCAAATTGAGGTAAGATTAGGCATATGGATAAAAAAGTCGTGGTGGCAGGTCATGTTTGCATTGACCTGACACCCGTTTTTTCAGGAAAAAAGAAAATAAGTTCAGTGCAGGAGCTCTTAAAGCCAGGCAAGCTCATAAGTATGGAGGGAATAAACATCCATACCGGGGGAGTTGTCTCCAATACCGGGCTTGCGATGATCTTTTTCGGAAACAATGTTTCTCTGATGGGAAAGGTCGGCAACGACGAGCTGGGACGGATGGTCCTCCACATCCTTAAGGAGCATGGTCTTAAGGACGAACGGGGAATGATCGTGTCTGACGGAGATTCGACCTCCTATACGATTGCATTGGCAATGCCGGGGATAGACAGGATATTCCTGCACAGTGCCGGAGCCAATGACAGCTTTGGCTTGGGGGATGTGGATTTTGACATCGTGCACGACGCCGATTTATTCCATTTCGGCTACATGCCGCTTATGAAAAAGACCTATCTTAATGACGCAGAGGAAATGTTAAGGATACTGGACAGGGTCAGGGAAGGCGGCACGATAACCTCAATGGATATGGCGGCGGTGGATGCCGATAGCGTAGCCGGGAGCGTGGACTGGAGAAGTATAATCGAGAGGATAATCCCGAAGGTGGATATTTTTGTACCGAGCATAGAGGAGCTCGTTTACATGATGTCGCCGGAAAAGTATGCAGAGCTGGAGAAAAGGGCATCGGGAGGGGATATTACCTTAAGCCTTGACATTAAACGGGATGTGGCACCTCTGGCAAAGGAGCTTATAGGGCTTGGCGCAAAGGTCATTATGATAAAATGCGGAGCTCCGGGGATGTATTATAAAACCTCAGACGAAAGAAGCCTTGAGCGGATATCGGAAAGGCTGGGAATAGACGCTAAGGAATGGGGGGACAAGGAAGGCTTTGTAAGAAGCTTCGTGCCGGATAAGATACTTTCAGGCACGGGAGCCGGAGATACGTCGATAGCTGCCTTTCTTACCTCGATGCTAAAGGGCTTCGGAGTGGAAAAAGCGGTCAACTATGCAGCCGCGACAGGGGCATCGTGCCTTACAGCCTACGATTCCTTAAGCGGTCTTTTAAGCTTTGAAGAGATCGAAAAAAAGATTGGCGGCGGATGGAAAAAAACGGGGGAAGAGGATAAATGAGAAAGGTCATAATCTTAGGCAGAGGTTCTACCTTTATGATTACGGCTATCGGAAACAACTTAAGTGATGCGGGATACAGGTGCATTAAGCTGGATGCCTATATAGAGGATATCAGGAAAAGGGAAAATGAGGCCGATATAGTGGTCATATATCTGAGCCAGGACCTGCTGGACGATATGAAGGTGCTTATATACATTAAGGATCTTTGTCTGGCAAACGGGAAGTTCCTCTATCTTATAGGCGATGAGGTGGAGTTAAGGGAGGCAAGGCGGATATTCCCTGAAAGAGGTGTTACGAGGTGCTTTGAAAAGCCGCTGGACATAAAGAATTTCATATCGACGGTGGACGCTCTTTCTTCGGACCCGAATACCTTAAAAAGGCTCATCCTTTTCGTGGACGACGACAGTGACTACCTGGAAATGGCAGGAGGCTGGCTCGAAGAGAGCTACAGGGTAGTCAGGGTTAATTCCGGAATGCAGGCGATAAAGTTCCTTGCCAATAATAAGCCGGATCTTATCCTTTTAGACTACGCAATGCCGGTAACTACCGGACCCCAGGTGCTCGAGATGATAAAGAGCGAGCCCGGGGCGGACGATGTTCCCGTAGTATTCCTCACCGGAAGGGGGGATAAGGAAAGCGTTATGAAGGTCGTTGAGCTTAAACCCGACGGCTATCTTTTAAAGACCATAGGTAAAAACGAGCTGCTTAAAAAGGTTGAAGAATTTGTTTCACTCAGCGTGGCTCGGGGAGTTTGAACATGGAAAAAACTAACAATACGGAAACTATACAGGAACCATCCGGATTAAAGGGATATCTTTCACCGGTTGGGATTTGGGCTCTTTCTTTCGGTTGTGCAGTCGGGTGGGGAGCCTTTGTAATGCCCGGCACCACCTTCCTTCCGGTGGCGGGGCCCCTGGGGACGGCGCTGGGGATGTTCCTCGGAGCAGTGATAATGCTGATAATCGGGATAAACTATCACTACCTCATGAAGCGCTATCCGGACGCCGGAGGAACTCTTACATATGTGACAAAGACCTTCGGCTATGACCACGGCTTTTTAAGCGCCTGGTTTCTTGTGCTGGTATACGTCGCCATAGTCTGGGCGAATGCAACGGCACTCGTGCTGATCGCCAGGAATCTTTTGGGTAAGGTCTTTCAGTTCGGCTTTCACTATACCCTTTTAAGCTACGATGTGTATTTCGGGGAGATACTCATATCGGTCTTCGCAATAATTCTTTTCGCCCTGCTCTGTATCTACGGCAAGAGCTTTGCCGCCATACTCCAGAGCATTATGGCGGTGATCCTGTGCCTTGGCATACTGACCTGCTTTGTCTTCGTAGTAGCGGGCCACAGGGGAGGGGCGGCAGGCCTTTATCCGCTCTTTGCCCCCAACGGACTGAATCCCTTAAGCCAGATCATGGGAATACTTGTGCTTGCTCCCTGGGCCTTTGTGGGCTTCGAATCCGTGTCCCACAGCGCGGAGGAGCTCAAATTCCCCGTAGCCAAAACCATAAAGCCCATAATATTTGCTCTTCTGGCTTCGATGGCGGCATATGTCCTGCTCTCCCTGACGGCTGTTTCGGTGCTGCCGGAGGGCTTTTCAAGCTGGCCGGAGTATTTAAAGGAGCTGGACAGCCTTGAGGGTCTCGAGGGGCTTCCGGTGTTCTATGCAGTTCACAGCGTCATGGGAAGGGCGGGTATTTACATTCTTGGAATTACCCTGCTTTCGGCCCTGATCACAGGACTTATCGGCCATTATCTGGCGGCCAGCAGACTGGTATATTCGATGGCAAAGGACGATATCCTGCCCAGGCAGCTCGGAGAGCTCAATAAAAATGGAGTTCCACAGAAGGCCCTTATGCTGCTCATGGGGCTGTCGGTCATTGTACCTTTCCTGGGAAGGACTGCTATAGGGTGGATAGTGGACGTCACGACCATAGGCGCCACCATAGCCTACGGCTACACTTCAGCCGCTGCCCTTCATGAGGCACGGAAGGAGGGGAACGGCCGTATAAAAAAGACCGGTATCTTGGGGATAATTTTTGCCCTGGGATTTTTTGTATATTTCATGATGTTCACGACCAAGGAGCTTTCGACCGAATCCTATCTCATACTGGCAGTCTGGAGTATACTGGGCTTCTTTTATTTCAGATACGTTTTCAAAAAGGACACCAAGAGGAGGTTCGGCCAGTCCACCGTGGTCTGGCTGGGACTGCTCTTTCTTATATTCTTTACCTCCCTTATGTGGATCAGGAACGCCACCGACGATATGACCCAGCATGTGGTTAAAAATATCAGCAATTTCTACGAGGAGAAGCTGCCGGAGCTTAGGGGGAATCACGCCGAAGAGGCGGAGGAGTTTGTTGAAAGCCAGATGGATGAAGCAAACCGGCTCCTTACCAGGAACAGCATAATCCAGATGCTGATCATCATAGCTGCCCTTGCCATAATGTTCAGCATCTTTACGAACATGAGGAGACGGGAGAGGGAGATGGAGATAGAAAAGGTCAAGGCGGAGGAGAACAGCCGGGCCAAGAGCACCTTCCTTTCGAATATGTCCCACGACATACGTACTCCGATGAACGCGATAATAGGCTATATCAACCTCTCCAAGAGGGAGGATATGACATTAAAGGATTTCAGGGAGTATATGGGAAAGATTGAGAGCTCCAGCCAGCACCTTCTGGCCCTCATAAATGACGTCCTGGAAATGAGCCGCATAGAGAGCGGAAAGATGGAGCTCGAGCTCATAGAGACCGACCTGAAAAAGACCTTTGTGGACATCAAGGATATGTTCTCGACCCAGATGGAGACCAAGCAGATAGACTTTTCCGTAAATACCTCAAATGTGAGCGAGCCCTATGTGTATTGCGACAAGAACAGGCTGAACAGGGTCCTGCTAAACCTCATAAGCAATGCCTATAAGTTTACGCCCGAGGGAGGGACGATCTCGGTAAACGTGTCCCAGGAAAAGGAGGAAGAGGGCTTTTGCACCTATAAGATAAAGGTGGCCGACAGCGGCATAGGAATGAGCCCCGAATTTGCGGCGAAGGTCTTTGAGGCCTTTGAGAGGGAAAGTAATTCCACTGTAAGCGGCATACAGGGAACGGGTCTGGGTATGGCCATAACAAAGTCCATAGTGGACCTGATGGGAGGGACCATTGAGGTCAATACGGCCCTCAACAGAGGGACCGAATTCGTGGTGACCTTAAGCTTTGAGCTGCAGAAGGACAGGAAGCATACCGACGACAAGGAGCAGGCACAGGGGAAGGAAGTGCGGGAGATAGTTTCCGACTTCAGCAGAATGAGGCTTTTGCTGGCGGAGGATATGGTCATAAACCGGGAGATCGCCGTAATGCTGTTGGGGAATCTGGGATTTAAGACGGAGACGGCGGAGAACGGCAAGGAAGCGGTGGAAAAGGTAATGGCCGCCGACCCGGGCTACTACGACGCGGTGCTCATGGATATACAGATGCCGGTGATGGACGGCTACGAGGCCGCGAAGGCCATAAGGGCTCTCGAGGACAAGGAAAAGGCGGGGATACCCATTGTGGCAATGACGGCCAACGCCTTTTCGGAGGACGTGAAAAAGGCGCAGAGCGTCGGAATGAACGCGCATATAGCCAAGCCCATAGATGTAAACGCTATGGTAAATACACTTCATGATATTTTGGGATAAGAGGGCTTAGCCTTAAGGTTTAAACATACGCTCAAAAAGGACAACGGGAGCTTGAAGCAGCTGTAGGGGATTGATATGGAAAAAGACGAGGGCAGGGGAAAAAAGGATAAGGGCTTTGGCTTTAAGGGCTATCCCATCATCCTTATAAAT
>JAGBNT010000087.1 GCA_017634255.1 Lachnospiraceae bacterium | reverse complement strand
TTTATTAACCCAGATTTTCCGGGCCAAAGCTCTTTGGAAGCAGCTCTTCCAAAGTGTACCTCTCATAGTCATCCTCAGATCTGGCGACTATGACCTCAAACTTATCCGGCTCCACGAACTCCCTCAGGACCTGACGGCACACTCCGCAGGGGTAGGCCATGTCGGGAGCCTTTCCGCTGGCTCCACCAACTACCGCTATCGCCTCAAAGTCCTTACAGCCCTCACTCACAGCCTTACAGACCGCTGTCCTCTCAGCGCAATCTCCAGGGGTAAAGGCCGTGTTCTCAATATTGCAGCCGGTAAATATCCTTCCGTCCGCAGTAAGAATTGCAGCTCCGACCCTGTATTTGGAATAGGGGGAATATGACCTCTCCTGCCCCTCAAACGCGGACCTTATAAGTCTTTTAATATCCTTTTCCTCTATCATCAAAAAATCTCCTTTAACGACTTGTCATAGGGTTTCTTAAGCACGCCCCTGTCAGTTATTATGGCGCTTATCAGCTCGTGGTCTGTCACATCGAAGGCCGGATTAAATACCTTTATCCCCTCCGGAGCCATTCGGTGAACATAATATTTTTCTGTCAACTCCTCAGCCGCCCTCTGCTCTATTACGATGTCCTCTCCACCCGCTGTGGACATGTCTATAGTCGAATAGGGTGCAAATACATAAAAGGGTACGTGATAGTAATTCGCGAGGACTGAAAGAGCGGAGGTGCCTATCTTATTTGCCGTGTCACCGTTGGCTGCGATCCTGTCCGCTCCCACGATCACCGCATCTATCCTGCCCGCCTTCATGAGCTCTCCGGCCATATTGTCGCAAAGCAGCGTGGTATCCACACCGGCGCGGGCCAACTCATAGGCGGTGAGCCTCGCCCCCTGCAGAAGCGGCCTCGTCTCATCGACGTAGAGCTTAAAGCGCATCCCTCTTTCCATACCGATGTAAACAGGGGCAAGCTGCGTACCATAGCGTGTGGTCGCAAGCGCCCCGGCGTTGCAGTGCGTCAGTAGAGCCGCCCCGTCATGAATAAGCGTCAGGCCGTTCTCGCCTATCCTCCGGCACAGGCCTATATCCTCCGAGTGAATCTCCTCGGCTTCATTTTTTAACATGGTGATTATCTGGCCGACACCGGCCGACGAATTATCTTCCACAAGGCCCTCCATCCGTCGGATTGCCCAGCTTAAATTTACAGCAGTGGGCCTGGATGAATTCAGGTATTCGCCGTCCTTATGGAAGCCTTCCTTGAAGGTCTCATAGTCCTTATCGGCATATTTTAAAGCCGCGACATACATCGCATAGGCCGCAAATACACCGATACACGGAGCCCCTCTTACCTCCAGTCCGAGTATCGCTTCATACATATCCCTGATCGAAGTGACGGTCTTAAACTCCTCTTTCCAGGGCAGCTTCGACTGGTCCAGATACACCACAGCCCTGCCGTCCTCACTGAGTCTTACGTGGTCCGAAGGTAAGTATTCCATTATTATATTTCTCCGATAAATTTAATAAGTAGCTCCTTAAACCTGGGGGCGGCAGCCGCGCCGGCCTCCAATACCTCTTCCTCTGTAAGCTTATAATCAGCTATCCCCGCGGCCAGGTTGGTCACGCAGGAAATTCCGCAGATCTTCATGCCGGCGTGATTAGCCGCAATGGCTTCCACAACCGTGCTCATTCCGACTGCATCCGCTCCGAGGGTCTTAAACATCCTTATCTCGGCAGGGCTTTCATAGGAAGGCCCCGTTGTCTGGAGATATACTCCCTCCTTCAGATCGATGCCCAGTTCCTTTGCTGCGGCACGTATCTTATCGTTAAGCTCGTGGTTGTATATCTCGCTCATATCGGGAAAACGCACTCCCAGCTCTCCGATATTGGGACCTATCAGAGGATTGACCGCAAAAGAGGAGATGTGGTCCGTAATGAGCATGAAATCCCCGGGCTTGAAATTTTCATTTATCCCGCCGGAGGCGTTGGTAAGGATAAGTACCTTTGCCCCGAGCATTTTCATAAGCCTGGCCGGAAGCACCACATCGCTTATGGAATAGCCCTCGTAATAGTGGACCCTTCCCTTCATGCAGATAATCTTTTTATCTCCGATTCGGCCATAAATAAATTTTCCAGCGTGTCCGGGGGCAGTGGATACCGGAAAGCCGGAGATGTCCTTATAAGCTATCTCGCCCTCGACATCGATATTGTCCGCAAAATCTCCCAGACCTGAACCTAAGACAAGCGCTATCTCCGGTTCAAAATCAGTTATTCTTCTGACCGCCTCACAGCAGCCCTTAACCTTTTCAAAAACCTCACTCATGGCAAGCCTCCGTTTTAATCAAAATTAAAATCATCTATAAATTCATTGTTGGGGTCAGAGCCCTCTCCGCCCCTCACCCTCGCGCTCCCGCGGAGCCGGGGACCGCCGTCGAGAAAATATCCGTCATCGTTATCTGATTCATTTATGAGCATGACCCTTCTTTCACCGTACTGGGGCTCATCCTCATAAATATCATTGTCGTCAAAATCATCGTCAAAAAGGGCCGAGTCCTCGTCTTCTTCATAGCCATAGCCCTCTTCACTGTCGTAATCGTCCTCGAAATCCGCATCCGAATAGGCGCCCTCATCCTCATCATAGGAAGCCTCTTCGCCCTCATCCTCATAGTCCAACTCGGCATACTCGTCCCCGAGCACGTAGCCCTCCTGGCTGTTTAATGGCTCTTCCTCTCTGTATGCCTCTTCCTCCGGCAGGTCCTCACCTCCGGAAATATAGGAAGGCCTGACGCTCCTGGGAGCCTTTACCTCACTTCCGCGAATCTCTCCTCCAGCACTGTAGGGATCGTAGGAGGAAGGGCTAACCTTCTCTACTGCGATAGTCTGGGGCTCCTGCACCGGCTCCCTCTCTTCCCTTACCTCTGCGCTCCTCCTTCTGAGTCTTCTTTCTCTTTCATCCGAAGGACGACCCGAGGAACCTCTGCGCCTCCTGCGCCTGGTCTCTCGCATATTCAGGAACTCTTCCAGAACAGCGTCAGCCTGTTCACGCTGATTTGAATTGACGTAAATTACGCAGACCTCCTTGGCCCCGCCAAAATCCCTTCTCTTGAAGATGGAAAGCTTCTTCCATTTTTCAAGGTAGGAACAGCGCGCCTTGACAAGCCGCCTTTGAAGTTCTTCTTTCTCCCTTATGCTTACTGTTCTGTAAAGCTCGTATTCGTTATTTTCCATTTTCTCCTCCACGTCCTGTAAGGACATACGAAGTGATTATAACTGATTTCATCATATTAAGCAATTTATGAGCAAATATTTTATAAAAATTTTAACTCTATGATGAGCGCACTTTGGCTGCTGAAAAGGGCGTCTGGTTTTCTTACGAAACTCCAGACGCCCTTTTGATTGGACTAAGTTAAACTATATCGCAATTTACAAATTACAGTACGTTAACCCACTCAGCCATGTTGTCCTTGTAGAATACATAAGGTGTGCCTGCAAGAACAGCCGTGCCGCCGTCGCTGTAGGTGTAGCCTGAGTAATCTGTTGCGGGATAATCACGGAAAGCATCCATTGTGAAGGTGGATCCGTCGGAACCATCAAAGGTGCCTGCCTTGATAGCCTGCTGTACGCCGCCTGCAACTGCTCCAAGGTGAATAACGTCCCAAAGCATCATGTAAGGGCATACAAAGCTGAATGCATCGTCAGAAGAGCTGGCAGGCATGAAGGACTGCATCTCGCTGGGAAGTCCAAGTCCTGTAAGAACGATGTCGCTGTTTGCGCTCTTTAATACCTGACCTGCTGCAACGATACCGATGGTTGTAGGAGAAATGATAGCATCAACCTTTCCTTCGGAAACGAATGCCTGAGCCTGAGTTGTAGACTCTGTAAGGTCATCATTACCATACTTCTTGTCGATAACGGGATCAACTTTTCCTGAATAGATGGAGTCCTTTAACTCCTCTTCCATAGCTGCGATCCAGCCGTTCTGAACGGGTGTATCGATACCTGCTGAAAGAACGCCAAGCTTGATGGGATCTCCGCTGTAGTTAGCCAGCTCTGTCTTAAGAGTATCCTTCATCTTGCCATCTCCGGGATAGTCAATGCCAAGCTTGATAAGAACTGCTGCCTGTACAAGGTAAGCGCCTATATCGTTTGTCTCTGCCTGGTTAACATGTGTAATACGATAATCCGGGCTGGCTGCAGAGTCGATAGAGATGATCGGGATACCTGCATCCTGAGCCTTCTTGAACACCTGATCATAACCGGAATCACCGTTGGTTGAGATCGTTATGGAAGCAACGCCCTGAGTGATGAGCTCGTCGAGCATCTGGACCTGTGCTGCAACGGTTGTCTCAGCGGGGCTCTGATAAGTTGTCTTCTCTCCTATGCTGTGCATATATTCTGAGAAGCCTTCATACATAAGATCGCCGAAGCTGTTACCTGTAGACTTGAACATAAATACATGTACGCCTGCTCCGGGACCGTCGTCAATAACCTCTCCGGAAGCTGCTGCGGGAGCTGCAGGAGTCTCTGCTGCTGCCTCGTCTGCTGCGGGTGCTGCCTCGTCTGCTGCAGGAGCTGCCTCTGTAGCCTCTGCTGCTGCTTCTGCCGCCTGGGCTCCGCTGTCAACTGCTGTATCAGCTGCTGCTGCGCCTGTCTGAGCTGCGCCGGTAGAACCACATCCAACCATTGTTGCAACCATCAGTGCACTAAGACCGATAGCTGCGATTTTCTTCAAAACCATTTTTTTAACCTCCCATTAAAAATTATTGCATTAACTGCTTTTTCATAATAACTCAAACTCTACTGAAATGCAACAAATAATTTAAGTTTTTTTGTTGATTTTTGTTGATTTTTGTTGATTTCGATTTTCTCCACTATTTTTATGATTTTACATATGTTATAATTATTGTAAACGACAAAACTCTTTTCGTTTTGGCGTTTACTTCGCGCCGACCGCAATTGCGGCAACGCCGCAATAATCACCTAATGCGGTCGGTCGCATCCGCCGGAGGCTTATAGTAAGCGAAATTATTTTTTCGCTTACTATAAACGTAAAAGAAACACCCACAAGCACCAAGAAAGGACCTTTTAGTATGAAGAATACTTACGCGATCGGGCTTTACGAAAAGGCTCTTCCCTCCTCTCTTTCCTGGAGTGAAAAGCTTGCCTGCGCACAGGAGTGCGGCTACGATTTTCTGGAAATAAGCATAGACGAAACCGACGATAAGCTCTCACGCCTTGAATGGTCTGCTGACGAAAGGCTGAAGCTCATATCGCTAATGAAGGACATAGGGCTTCCCATCCGTAGCATGTGTCTTTCCGGACACAGAAAATATCCCTTCGGCTCTGCGGATATCGATACCAGAAAGCGCAGTATGGAGATAATGGAAAAAGCCATTGAATTTGCCGATGATCTCGGTATAAGGATAATCCAGCTTGCGGGCTATGATGTGTACTATGAAGACAGCACCGAAGACAGTGTACGCCTTTTCGGCGAAAACCTACAAAAAGCCGTCGATATGGCTGCCCGCCATGGGGTTGTGCTGGGCTTTGAGACTATGGAGACCGAATTTATGAACACGGTGGAAAAGTCGATGAAATATGTACACAAGGTAAACAGCCCTTATCTCGGGGTCTATCCCGATGCGGGAAATCTTACAAATGCCGCAAAGACCTACGGCACCGATGTCCTTGAGGATATGGAAAAGGGGCGCGGTCATATCGTGGCTCTCCATCTTAAGGAGACTGTGCCCGGAAAATTCAGGGAAATTCCCTTCTTCACTGGACACGTGGACTTTGAAGCGGTTATTAAAAAGGCAAAAGAGCTGGGTATATACAGGTTTGTGACGGAGATGTGGGATGTGGGAAACGCATCCTGGAAAGAGGACATTATTGCCGCTGTCAGCGGGATGAAAAAGATACTTGATTCAGTTTATCAAAATTAAGGGAGGATCACGATGAGTGCTTTAAGCGCATCAGTTTTATCTGCAGATTTTGCAAGGCTGGGAGACGATTGCCGCAAGGTATTGGATGCCGGCGCGGACATGATACATTTTGACGTTATGGACGGACACTTTGTCGATAACCTAAGCTTCGGCATCCCCGTTCTGGCAGGCTTGAGAAAGGCTCTTCCCGACGCCTATTTCGATGTGCACCTTATGATTACCGATCCGCTTATCTATGTTAAGGAATTTGTGGACGCCGGTGCAAGCTGCATCTCTATTCACGTGGAATCCATGAACAGCATCCGCTCCACCATCGCATCCATAAAGGCTTTCGGCTGCGATGCGGGGCTGGTTTTAAATCCCCACACACCTGCCGAGGCGGCGTTCCCCTTCCTTGAGGACCTCACCATCGTGCTTTCCATGGGAGTTACGCCGGGACACGGCGGACAGCCCTTTATTCCCTCAACCCTGGATAAGATCCGCACCCTGCGTAAGGAGTGTGACAGGCGCGGTCTCAATCCCTATCTGTCAGTAGACGGCGGGATAAAGGCAGAAAATACCGCCCCCGAATGTATAAAGGCAGGAGCCACTCTTCTTGTAGCCGGAAGCGCCATCTTCGACGCTCCCGACATAGATAAGGCTGTAGCAGAATTTAAGGCGCTGTAGGATTTCCTGCAGCGCCCTTTATTCACCTGCCCTCTACCACGGACTGCATCTCGTCCCATAAACCGTCGAGGCTATCTATGAGCCGGCAGTACAGAGCGTACTTTTTGTCATATATATCCTTTTTATCCGCCCTTGGCATTACTGCCGGGGCTATATTTGTCATTTCCTTTATTCCCTCATCGAGTGAGCCGTACTCTCCTGCGGCTACTGCGGCGGCTATCGCGCAGCCCAGCGCCCCCGTCTCTCCTGCCTGGGCGGTCTCTACCGGCAGCTGCATTACATCCGCGAACATCTGCACCCAGTTAGGATTTGCGGTCATTCCTCCCGCAAGCCGGATGGTCTTGGGCGCCTCATCCCTTGTAGCCAGAAGCTTCTCGAGATGGTAACGGTGGCAGAAGGTTATGCCCTCCAATACCGCGCGTATTATATGCTTACGTGTGTGGCTCACGCTCATTCCGACAAGGCTTCCCCTCGCATTGGCATGGACATTGGATGCCATGAGAAATGGCAGGAAAACAGGTACAAATTCCTCCGGAGGAACATCTTTGAGACAATTATTTGTATAATCATAGATGCTGCCGCCGTTCTTTGCCACCTCTTCTTTCAGCTCGGGCAGGAGCTGGCGGATGACCCATTCCAGATTTCCCGAGGAGGTAGGTGAGCTCTCCTCAATAAGGTAGTATTCCGGCATACAGAAAAGCGAGTTCATCTGGACCTTGCCATCTAAAACCGGAGCCTTTCTTATATACTCGTTTATGGACCAGGTTCCGGCGATCATGCAGATCTTATCGGTGTCCATAACTCCGGTGGCTATGGCGCAGGCATTGATGTCAAACATTCCTCCGATGACCGGAGTACCCTCCTTTAAGCCGCATTTTTCAGCCGCTTCCTTTGTAACATATCCGCAGATCTCCGTCGCCCTGCAAAGCGGAGGCAAACATTCGAATACCTCTTCTATCCCGTAAAGCTTCAAGAGCTCCCTGTCGTAATTCCTTGTATGCAGATTCATAAGGTGGGCTCCGGAATAATCAGTTATCTCCGCCTTTGCCTCCCCTGTCATCCTGAAGCGCACATAGTCCTTACATTCGAAGACCCAGCCGATGTTCTTATAATTTTCCGGCTCGTTATCCTTAAGCCATGCCAAAAGGGCAACGCTCTGGCAAGCCATGACGTGCTGGCAGGAAAGCTCGAATGCCTTCTTTTCCGTTCCGTCCTTTTTCCATTTCTCCGAATAGGCATAGGCGCGGTTATCGGTAGAGATTATCCCGTTACGCAGGGGCTTATTGTCCTTTCCCCAAAGATACAGACCCTTGCCGTGACCGCAGATCCCCACACCCTTGATATCGTCGGGGGAAACCTTGCACTTCTCCATTACACCCCTGACCACTTCGCAGTTAGCATCCCACATCTCCTCCATATCCCGCTCCACAAAGCCGGGCTTTTCGGTTATGGATGCAGTGGAAACGCTGTGCTTGCCTATCTCATTTCCCTTTGAATCAAAAAGAGCGGCCTTTGTAGTAGTACCGCCGTTATCCAGTCCAAGATAGTAATTCATGAAAAGTCTCCTCTCATAAAAAATACGAGCTGCTGCTTCAGCAAAAATGTATCATAATTTTTGCTGAAGCAACAGCCCCAGTTAAATTTTCATATTATTTTGCCTCGGTAGCCGCCTTTGCCGACGCAAGAGACTTCTTCTTTGCATCGCTGCTGTCACGGAAATTCGAGATAAGTATTGCGATTATAAGCACAATACCTGTAACGATCTTTCTGTTGTTTGCATCGATGTTCATAAGTCCAAGAGTATAAGTAAGGAAAGCCATGATCAGCGTAGCGATTATCGGACCGTAAACCTTACCCTTGCCTCCGTTGGTGGAAACGCCTCCGAGAACGCAGGTAGCGATAGCGTTCATTTCGTAGCCCGTACCCATTGAAGATGATACCGAGCCTCCCATACGTCCTACAAAGAAGATGGAAGCTATCCCGGACATAAGACCCATTATCATAAATACGATGAGCTTTGTCTTCCTGACATCGATACCCGAATACTGACCGCAGGTAGCGTTATTTCCGATGATGTAAAGTGTACGTCCGAAACGGCTCTTCTGAAGGAGGTAGATGAATACAACACCCATTATAAGGAAGAGCAGGAGCGACACAGGGAAAAAGTTGGCTATGTTGTTCCATGAAACGCTTACATAGAACTCAGGAAAGTTCTTTAAGCTGTTTACGTTAAGGATGATCTCAACTATACCTCTGAACAGCATCGACGAGGAGATCGTAACGATAACCGCCGGCATTCCGATATAGGCGACCAGCCAGCCGTTCACCGCACCGCACAATACTCCGCCAAGGAGCCCTAAAAGCACTGCGATAAAAGCAGGTGCACCGTGATCCATAGCAAGACCCGTACACATCGCCGAGAAGATCATTACTGCCGCGCAGGATACATCGATATCTCCGAGCATAAGTATAAGTACCATTCCAAGTACCAGCGGGCTTACATCCATACCGGACTGGATGATGGACTGCAGCGTGGTCAGGCTGTAAAGGTCGGGACGCGCCAGACTCAGTACGACGTTGATTATTATAAGGATATAGACCAGTACCATCTCCCAGCTTTTAAGAAAAGCTCCGAGCTTAAAGCCCTCATCGGCGGTAAGGTCGCGTGTTTTGATATTATTGTCAGCCATTAGATCAATTCACTCCTTTCTTTCAAGGCTCTCTTTTCAGCCTGTCTGATGGTAAAGAAGTTCAGACCGACAGCTCCGATAATGATGGCTCCCTGAATAGCCTTGGACCAAACTGAAAGTCCGGGAAGCAGACTGATAAACTGGGTTATAAAGGACATCAGTATGAACGCGATGACTACACCGTCCATGCGTCCGCGTCCGCCGGTAATGCTGACTCCGCCGAGAACGCAGATAGCGATCGCCGTCATCTCGTAGCTCTCACCGATATTATAAACATAGGTCGCGTAGTTAGCCGTGTAGAGCATTCCGGCAAGTCCTGAAAGCATACCGCAAAGTGCCATGGATCTGAAGATTACGGTAGAATCCTTGATACCTGCTACCGCCGAGGACTCACGGCTCGTACCTATGGCGTAGATGCGGCGCCCGTGGGTAGTCATCGAAAGGAAGAAGCCAAAGCCCACGAAAAACAGTATCATTATCCATATTATGGCAGGCAGACCGATTATCTTCTTTATCGCCCAGTCCTGATAGGGCGCTGATATCTGGTGAGGCATCCACCACTGTCCTCCGCTGACAAGGAAGGCCAAACCACGGAAGATATACATGGTCCCGAGGGTAGCTATCATGGGTACGATATGCAGGTAGCCCACTAAAACTCCGTTCAGCATTCCGCATAAAAGCCCGACAGCAAGTGCCATGAGCACCCAGATTATGGAGGGAAGCTCCATATGCTCTGACATATATTTTGTTGTAACTCCGCCCACGAAAGCGAGTATCGCTCCGATGGAAATATCGATACCTCCGGTGATGATAACCAGCATCTCCGCTACTGCCAGAAGCCCGTAAACCGCATTGTTCTGTATCATACCAATGAAGGTGTTGGGCTTAAATATCGACGGGGTAACGATGATCGCGATGATCACGATGATAATAAACACAATGACCAGACCGAAGTTACGGCTGCCGGTCAGTTTGGAAATAAAAGATTTATCTTTATTCATCCTCAATGTCCTCCTTCCGCTTTAACCTGCAGCGACGCATTAAGTATAGTCTCCTGGGTAGCTTCCTTGGGATCGAACTCTCCCGCTACCCGTCCGTTGCGCAAAACCACGATACGGTCAGCCATTCCGAATACCTCGGGCATTTCCGAGGAAACCATTATGATGGCATAGCCGCTTGCCGCGAGTTCATTCATTATCTCATATATGGAATACTTTGCTCCAACGTCTATACCCTTTGTAGGCTCATCGAGGATAAGCACCTTAAGGTCGCAGTTAAGAAGCTTTGCGAAAACCACCTTCTGCTGATTACCTCCGGAAAGTGATGAAGGAGGTGCGCTTATATCCGATGCCTTAAGCTGTATCTTCTGGCAGAGCTCTATTGCCTTTTTCTGCTCCTCCTTGGTATCTACGACACCGCCCTTAATAAACTTGCTCATATCCGCAGAGGTAACGTTCTGGTAGATGGGCAGCTCGTTTACAAGCCCCTGGGTCTGTCTGTCCTCGGGGAGCAGACCGATACCAAGCTTTAGCGCATCTATCGGGCTCTTAATATCCACATCCTTGCCTTCAAATACAATCTTTCCGCTGTCAGGGGGCATGATCCCGAAGATGCTCTGGCATACCTCTGTCCTGCCGGCGCCTACCAGACCGGTAAGAGCCAGTATCTCGCCCTTGCGGACATTGAAGGAGATATGCTTAAAATAGCCCTCCTTGGAAATATCCTTAACCTCCATTATAACGTCGCCGACCTTAGCGGTCTTCTCGGGATACATGGCGGTAAGCTCACGTCCTACCATGGCGTTTATAAGGTCGTTATTGGAGATCTTGTCCACATCCCAGTTTCCGATATACTGAGCATCCCTGAATACCGTAACCCTCGAAGCCAGACGGTACATATCTTCAAATTTATGCGTGATAAAGATGATGGAAACACCCTCATCCCTGAGTCTTTCAGTTATCTGATAGAGCTGTTCGCATTCATTCTTGGAAAGCGAAGCAGTAGGCTCGTCCATGATAAGGATCCTTGCATTTCTGGAAAGCGCCTTCGCTATCTCCACCAGCTGCTGCTGTGCTACAGACAGGGTAGACATGGCCTTATTGACATCGATATCGGAGCTCAATGGCTCTATCAGCTCCTTAGCTCTTTTTGTCATTTCTGCCCATTTGTAAATAACGAACTTATTCTTGATCTCCTGTCCCATGAAGATATTTTCCGTAACAGACAGATCGGGGAATGCGGTAACATGCTGATAAATAGCCGCTATTCCCATCTTGGAGGATTCGTCCGTGGATTTAAAAGTAACTTCCTTTCCCTCCAGCAGCATACGTCCGCTGTTAGGTCTGTGAACTCCGGTAATAACCTTGATAAACGTAGATTTACCGGCACCGTTTTCGCCCATCAGAGCGTGTATTTCACCTTTTTTTAACTGGAAATGCACACCGTTTAAGGCAGTAACACCGCCGAATGTTTTAACGACATCCTGCAGCTCCAAGATATAATCGCTCATCCTTAAGGTTCCTTTCCTTTAGTTTTAGCCCGTGAAAAATGATAAATCCGAATCCCATACAGGTCGGCACATTAAGCATATTTCCCGAACACTTTTTTGAGTGTATCACAAAAACACACATAAATCAACAAAAAACAAAAACAAACAACGATTTTCATAGACAATTTTTTAGTTACAGCTTACAGGTGAACTGTAATTTTTTTTAAACGGGGAAAGGGGATACCCTTTATGGATATCCCCTCTCTGCACGTACGATTTAACAGTAATTGTGATAATAATTTAAGTGATTTCGTATGCCTCTTAAGCTTATTAGCCGAGGAGTGAAAGAACACCCTGGTTGGACTGATTAGCCTGTGCCAGCATGGACTGGCTTGCCTGCTGAAGGATATTGGCATTCGAGAACTTAACCAT
>JAGBNT010000086.1 GCA_017634255.1 Lachnospiraceae bacterium | reverse complement strand
TTGTATAAAACATGTATCCTTGAAATTCATTTAAGTTTCTTAATGAAACTAAATCTTTAAGGCTTCTTTTAGAGCCTTTCGTTTCTCTCCGGCAACAGAACAAAGCTGCGCTTCATTCTATCCGTTATACTTCGCGTTGTTATCTTTTTGATAACTCTTGGTCTTTCTCTGAATTGTTCTCTCGGGGTCAATGTCCTTCATCCTTCGATGCTCTCTATCTCCCCCATAAGGAACCTTCAGGGCTGCATTGCTGTCTGTTTGTCATGGTTCGCCGCAAGATGCTTCGCATCTTGCTAACAAGCTTTCTCGCTGTTCATCGCTTCGCTCTTCACAAGAGCGCTTGAAAGCTTACTTTGCCGCGCCTCAAGAAATCTCTTTTTGCGGCGCGTTGATTATATTAACATCGCTATTGCCCCTTGTCAACAACTTTTTCAAGAAAAATTTATGTTTTTTTCATGCCCGGAACAAGTTGTGGTCTGTCATCATCTTCACCCACAAGATGCTGTGTTTACGGCACCTATTTTCTAAATTTTCTTTTTACCGCCAAAAAGCATAAAATCAAAAATGCGACTATTGACAGTATATTTCCTGCATACATTCCCTTAGGGATATAGCGCATATCTATTTCATGCTCCCCTGTGCCGGGTGCAAAGGACAGCAGCATCCCCGCTGCCGGGACCGTCTCAGCCCTCTTTCCGTCTACGAGGACATTCCAGCCTTTATCATAGGGGATGGACAGCACTGCATATTTATCCTCGCTGTCTATGGATATTTCCCCCTTTAAATGCGAGCTGGTCATCTTTTCCAGCCTGGACGGGGCTGCGGTTATGTCCGCGCTGAAAGCCCTGACTGCGTTTCTGTCCTCATAATAAAAATATGCGTTGGCTATATCCATGCCCATACCATTGGGGCGAAGCTTTACCTCATATGTATCGCCCTCAGTGTGGGTCTCAAAATTTACGATATTCCACCTGTATATGCCGAAATACGGACCCATATCCGTATCGTACCTGTAAAGCGTCACATCCTGAACCGACGGGGCATCGAAATAGGCAAACAGGCACTCGGGATGCTCCGGCTCATCCATGACCTCCTCAACAAACACGGAATAGCAAAGATAGGCGTCCTCCTGCGGGTTCTGCCTTTCATAGTGAGTGAAGCCTTCTTCGGCACTTTCCTTGAGATTTACCGCTTTAACTGAAAGCACCTGGGCCTTTCTGAATATACCGGTCTCCTTTCCGGCAAGGGCATCCGCTATTGCCTCCTGAAATTCAAAGGGATCGCTGCCAAAATCTCTGTAATCCATTTCCGTCACCCTGCTGCTTCCGGCAAACATCAGCGGCAGGGCGGCCTCATTGGTGTAGCCCTTGTATAATTTATCCTCTATGATCTTTGTATAATTATTCGGAGTCGTATGGAACTGAGAAACAAAGTGCTTTAGCCCCAAAAGGCTGTCTAAGAGCATTGTGGAGGGCTCCGGGTAAAATGCCCAGTTCCCGTTATTTCTGAGTCCGAGCTTTGCCAGAAAGATCATCTTGTCCTTCTTTTCACTGGAGCTGAAATGGGACAGACCCGCATAATCAAACTGCATTGCATCATTATGCGTTCTCCTGACATCCTTCTCCATGCGGTAAAAGTCCCTGTCCTCCTTTATCTCTTCTATCGTGGCATTCATATCGCGGATATATTCCCTATATTCAGACAAAGAGGCGAGCTCCACCTGCCCCATCGCAGAGTAAAAGTTATAGGAAAGCTCTGCGGCGGTTAGGACAAGGAGCGCCGTTATAACCCACTGCACGGGAAGCCTCTTATTTTGATCGATCAGGAGAACCATCCCCAGGATCGAAGCTGTTATAAGTACTTCCTTTGAGCCCACCGTCTCGCTCCCTGCCAGCAGGAGGAAGGCGGAGTAAAGGATAAAGATGAGGAAAAAGACGACCTCAGCCCGGGTTTTACGCTCATTAGGCTCTATGAAGCCCCTGTACGAAAGATATATGAACAGGAAGGAGAGCATGTAGGCGTACCTGAACGGAAAGCCTATGGGCTGGTTAAATCCGTGCCATAAAACGTTGAGGGGATTAAAATACATATTTATAATAAGAAAGGCTATAAATAAACCTGATAATATCCTCTCCTTTTTCGATATCCTGCTGTTGATAAAATACCTAAAGAGCAGGAATACCATCAGCCCCCCGCAATATATATTCGGCATGCCGGTACTTAGATTGCCCTTAAAGGAGGCTGTGTAAAGTCCGGAGAAAAACCGGCTTAGAGGGAAGGTTCTATATAGTCCGAGAGAAATGACATTCTTTTCCCCCTCCAGGGAAAGAAGCGCCGGAACAAGGTTAAAGGCGGACAGCGCCGCAGCCAGGCAGGAGCTTAGCGCAAACACCAAAGCGGTTCCGGCGTAGGTTTTCAGTTCCAGCAGGCTCCCGGCTTTCAGCATGATCCTGTAAATAAAAAACAGCAGGCAAAAAATACATATCATAAAGCCGGAATAGTAATTGCAAAGAACCGCTATAAACAGCGTAACGATATAGAGCAGAAAATGGCTCCTGTCCTCGGTAAGCCTGATCAAGCCCAGTATTATCAGCGGAAATACCGCCAGATTGGTAAAATACATGGAAAGCTGGAAATAAACGGCTATAAAGCCCATAAAGGCATAGGCGATGGAAAAGATAAGGTTTGAATACCGCGCCCCGTGAAGACTGCTTATCATTATGCAAAAATCAAGGGAGCACAGCCCCACCGTCACCGCGAGCACAAGCCCCTGGGCGGCGGGTATTAGCTCTGAGGGAAAGGGGAGGGTCAGGTAATTGAGCAGGCTCATGTAGTAGTAAGCCGAAAAACCCCTCATGTTTCCGCCCAGATTTTTACTGAAGGAATAATTAAAATCGTTATTGCCGAATACGATGGATTTAAGATATGAAAGATAATCCACAAACTGGTACTGCGCATCCCCGGTCATAACGGTGCTGTCTCCGAAGGGATATATGCCGCGAAGGAGGAAGACGATACCGAGCATGACCACCGGAAGCAAAAAGGCCGCAGGATATAAGAGTTTTCTATTTACCAGGTTCTTTTCTTTCATATGGGAAAATCCGGTTGGGAGCTGTTCATAAACACGTTTATTATGCAGCAGCTCCTTACATGTTCTTAATATATTTTTTCGCCTCTTCAAGCTGATTATCCGTGCCGTCCTTATCAAAGCTTACGGAATCAAATTCCACCACAATATCGGGAGCGATACCCACGCCCTGGATATTGTTCCCGCTGGGAGTAAAGTATTTCCTGTCAGTAAGCTTTATCGCAGAGCCGTCGTTTAGGGGATATATTCCCTGGACTATTCCCTTTCCAAAGGTCTGGGTCCCCATTATAACGGCGAGCCCATGGTCCTTAAGGGCTCCGGTAAGTATCTCGGATGCGGACGCAGAGAAGCCGTTTACCAAAACCACCATAGGCAGATCCATTCCGCCGGCGGTGGCATCGTAGTCCTTCTCCTTGCCGGACTTATTTTTTGTAAAGACTATACGCCCCCCGTCCATGATAGCATCCGCCACCTCAAGTACGGCAGTAACATCTCCTCCGGGATTGCTCCTTAGATCCAAAATAAGCCTGTCCATTCCCTCTTTTTCCAGATCCCCAACGGTCTCCTTAAACTGGTCGGGAGTATTCTGGGCAAATTCTACTATCCTGATATAGCCTGTCGTCCCCTCCTCCATGTTTCCGGTGACGCTCGTACTCTCTATCTTCGCACGCTTTATAGTTATCTTTACTTCTTCCTGATCTTCGCCCCGAAGCATGATAAGCTCGACTGTCGTATCTATCTCGCCCCTGCAATGTCCGACGAGCTCCTCTAACGACATCCCCTCCACGGGAAGACCATCAACCTGATGAAAGACATCGTTTTCCATCATTCCTGCTTTCTGCGCGGGAGAATTTTTACCCACGAAGGCGGCTGCATAAAAGGTTCCGTTTTCATAATCCTCGGCTATCTGGACCCCGATGCCTCCAAATACTCCGGAATCGTCCTCGATCTCCTTGTTGAACTCCTCCTCCGTAAAATATTCCGAATAGGGGTCCCCCAGAGAGCTTACAAGTCCCTTGTATATCCCCTCCGTCCTGGAGGTTGATTCAAGAGAATCGCTGTATTCTATAAAATTTTTATCCATCATGGAATTGAGCATTTCCAGCTTAGTCTGCACCTCCTTGTCCAGGAGGCTTTCGGAGGAAATGCTTTTTCCGGTTATGAGCGTAAAAAGAGAGCTTCCCATGAATACCAGCAGCAGCATCCCCGCAGCTATCAAAAGCCCTACAACAATGCCGCTCCAGAATATCTTGCTTTTTTTCATATTCTTCCTTTCAGCATGATGCCTCAACCGCCGAGGTACTTGGCGGGATTTACATAGGATCCGTTTTCCCTGACCCCAAAATGCAGGTGGGGTCCGGTGGATCTGCCCGTCGATCCCACAAGGGCTATCTTATCTCCTCTGGAGACCTCGTCCCCCTGTGAAACCAGGAGCTTTGAAGCATGCATGTATATTGTAATTATATCGCTTCCATGGTCGATCATCACATAATTTCCCATGCTGGCGGAATACCCTGCACCGACGACATCGCCATCCGCTGCCGCATATATGGGAGTCCCAGAGGCAGCGGCAAAGTCAATGCCGTTATGCATCAGCTCCACGCCCAGTGTCGGGTGCATCCTCATTCCGTACTCATCGGAGATCCTTGTATAGTCGGGGCAGGGATGCGCAAAGACTCCGCCCCCGTATTTTCGAGCCTCCTGTACAAGCCTCTCCCGTTCAGCCTTTATCGCAGCTTCCATTGTGGCGATTATGGAATCCTGCTCCGCTATCATCGCCTTATATTCTCTTATCTGCGCCTCCTTATCACCTATGGAGGCGGTATACGCGGCTACTTCACGCTCTTTTTCATTCAATAAAGTCTGGGCGGCAGTCTCTTCCGCAAGGGCGTCGTCCATGACTTTTTGGAGTTCCTCCTCCTCGGCGGCAAGGATACGGGCGGTCTCCTCCACTGTCTCGACCGTCTCGGCAAATTCGGCAAGCTTCCTGTCGTCATAAGCCGCCACCTCGTTTAAATACAGCGACCGGTTTAGAAGCTCGCCTATCCCTTTGGAGGTAAATATGGCTTCCACTATCGTCTGGGTTCGGCTTTCATAGGATGCCTTGATCCGCATCTTCATATATTCGTACTGCTGGTCACGGGTCTCCTCAGCTTCCTCTAGCTCCTCCCGGGTCTTTGCTATGTCCTCATCAAGCCGGACGATATTTGCAGAGATTGTCTCTATCTTATCCTGAATATCACTTATTTCCCCGTCTATCCGGGTAACATATTCCTGTGCATCTGATTTGGCAGTTTCCAGCGAGGCTATTATCTTTTTAGCATTTTCCTCGCCCTGGGTCAGAGCAGCCTTTGTCCGCTCAGCATCGGATTTTGCCTTCTCGCTGGATTTGATCTTATCATTGGTCAAAAGCGACGAAGCCCCCGACGAAGAAGAGGAAGAATCATCTTCTTCCCCCTCCTCATCTTCATCAGCATAAGTGGTCACACTGACTGTACACACCGAAAACATGATAATAAAAAGAACTATTAGTTGTAATAACCTTCTTTTCATTTACACCTTCAAGTGCTTTCTGGTAGAGGTAAAGCTTCCCAGAAAGCCTATGCCAACACCCAGGATCAGGGAGGCAGGCACCAGTGTCAGGAATATCTCCTCCACCGGAAGGAACTTGAGTATTGAGGATAATATCTCAAAGCGTTCCGTAACGTACTCAACTATTCTGTTATATAAAAAATATACGGCTATCAAGGGTAGTCCGGCACCGATAAGTCCCAGGAGCATACCTTCAAATACGAAAGGCGCCCTTACAACAAAGTCTGTAGCCCCGATAAGCTTCATTATCCCTATCTCTTCACTTCTCACTGTAATTCCCAGGGCGACCGTATTGCTGATAAGGAAGATGGATACGGCAAACAGGATAAAGATTATGCCCATAGACACATATCCTACAAGTGAATTTATATTAGTGAGCATGTTGGCGACAATGGCGGATTTTCTTACCTCCCTTATCCCGTTCACTCCTTCAAGATAGGTTACAAGCGAATCCTGCATTGAAACATCATTCAGATATATCTCGTAGTTGGCATCGTCCTCTAAGGGGTTGTCGTCTCCGAAGGTATCCGCATATTCACCGAGGTTTTCCTTTCTGAAGGTATCCCAGGCTTCCTGTGCGGAGACAAATTCTATCCTTGAGACCTCGGCTCTGCCCTTGATGGCTTCTCCTATAGCGGTTATCTCTGCGTCGCTTATACCGTAGTCAAAAAATACCGTGACGGCAACGCTGTTTTGCGCCTGCCTGAATACATTCTGGAAATTCAGCACTACTGAATAGAACAGACCGAATAAAAATACGCAGGAGGCTATCGTGGCGATAGTCGCGAGCGAGAAGGATTTATTTCTCCATATATTTTTAAAGCCCTGTCCCAGAGTATAGAAAAAACTGTTAATAATCCTCATCTATATAACCGCCCTTCCTCTGGTCGCTGACGATAACGCCCTTTTTCATGGTAACAACCCTTTTTTGCATGGCATTGACTATCTCACGGTTATGAGTTACCACAAGCACCGTCGTACCTGAATTATTTATTTCCTCAAGAAGATACATAATCTCCCAGGTCGTCTTGGGGTCGAGGTTTCCGGTAGGCTCGTCGCAAAGGAGGAGCCTCGGCTTATTGACCAGCGCCCTTGCCACTGCAACCCTCTGCTGCTCTCCTCCGGAGAGATTGCTGGGCTTGGATTTGTATTTCTGCGCCAGCCCCACAAGTGAAAGCACAGAAGGTACGTTCTTTTTTATCTGCCCCGCCGGAGTAGATATAACCCTCTGTGCAAATGCAACATTCTCATATACATTTCTATCTTTTAAAAGCCTGAAATCCTGGAAGACAACCCCGATGTTCCTTCTGTATCTGGGTATCTTCCCGTGCCTTATCTTGCTGACGTTAATACCGTTTACGAACACCCGCCCGCTGGTGGCCTTTTCCTCCCGCAAAAGGATCTTTATCAGGGTAGACTTGCCCGATCCGCTGTCTCCCACCACAAAGACGAACTCTCCCGGCTCAACCCGCAGAGAGATCTTGTCCAACGCCGGCGATTCGGTCCTTTCATACTGCATACTCACGTTTTCCAAGTTGATGACCGGCTGATCGGAATTGTCTCTTACATATGCCATATCTGCTTCCTTTTTAATAATTATACTTCTCCATATACTTCATGTACTTGGAGACCATTAACGCGATCTTAAAGGTGATAGCATCCTCGAAGACCCTAAGATCCAGACCCGTGATCTTCTGCAGCTTATCCAGCCTGTATACAAGCGTGTTTCTATGTATAAAAAGCTGCCGCGAGGTCTCTGATACGTTCAGGGAATTTTCGAAAAACTTATCTATAGTGACCAGCGTCTCCTCGTCGAAATCCTCGGGAGACTTGCCCTGGAAAATTTCCTTTATGAACATCTTGCAAAGCGGTATCGGCAGCTGATATATCAGGCGCCCGATCCCCAATGAGCTGTAGGCTATTATACTCCTGTTTTCAAAAAATATCTTGCCTACATCCAGCGCCATCTTCGCTTCCTTATAGGAGTGGCTTACGTCCTTAAGGGAAGAAACGCTGGTTCCGTATGATATACGAGCCTGGGTACAGCCCATCTTTTCCAGCATTGAAAGTACGCTCTGGGCTGTCTTCTGCTCCGAATCCTCTTTGGTTCTGTCGGGGATCTCCCTGACAATTATTATATCCTTCTCGTCAACCGCCGTTACAAAATCCCCTGCCTTGCTGCCGTACTGCTCCCGAAGCTTTTCGAGAACACCGCTGTTTTTCTCTACTCCCGTCTCCACCAGCAGAACCATACGCCTTACATCCGTCTCCAGATGCAGCTTTTTTGCCCTGTTGTATATATCCACGAGCAGGAGGTTGTCGAGCAGGAGATTCTTTATGAAATTATCCTTATCGTAATGCTCCTTATAAGCGCTTAGGAGCCCTCTGATCTGAAACGCGGCGATCTTGCCGACCATGAATGAAGCATCGCTGCCCCCGTCTACCACGAGCACATATTCCAGCTGGGAATCCTCGTCGTAAATCTTAAAAAACTGGTACTCGCTTATCTCCTGACTGTCGGCCTGGGACCGGACAAAGCTTATAACGTCCTCCGGCTGAACACGGTCTTCCTCAAAGGTGGAGGCAAGCTTCCTGCCCTCCGTGTCCATTACGCATAAATTTTCATTTGTAATAGCCTTTAGCCCTTCAATGGTACTGAGTAATATCTGGTTAGTTATCATACGGCACCTTCTCCTTTAATATTTTTGCCGTCAGGACCTGCCCTGAACCCTCACCGGCAGCTCCCAGTCCTAAATATCCTCCGGCTGGTCAATTCTGGTATTTTGTAGCCTCCCTCTTAAACAACCTGCGGATGATGAAGTTTCGAAGACCAGTGTACCCGCTTCCGAGACCTTTCAACTCTGCATCCCCCAATGACACCAAAAGTCTGGAATTGATCTTCATGGAATTGACCGCCATGAATTTTTCTCCCATGCCGGCGGCAAGCCTTATAACTACAACATCCGGGATCACCGAATTAATATCGTTGACTATGGAATCCATATCAAAATCATCTGTTCCTGCAACACTTACCCCGCAAAACCTAAGCCTGTCATTTATCGTCGCCAGTTCTGCTTTTAACGTGTCCGCGACCTCTTCTGACGGAGTTATGAGATATATACTCCTTTCCTCCTTGGAAAACTTGCGCAGCATCCCCTTGAGGAACAGGTTGCTCTCAATCTCGCGCTCTCTGGCTCTTCCCGACATATTGGCGGCTGCCAGTATATCAGGAGAGGTAAACACAGTCAGATCGGCTCCCTGTATATACCCCGCCAGCTCAGGATTTTCTGATGCGCTCAGCAGCAGCTCGTGAGTAACAAAATCCAGCTTGTTACACACCTCATCATTCATAAACTCATGCAGGAGCCTCATGGCCTCCCTTACGGAATGATCCTGCAGCTTAAGACCCAATAATTCAATCTGTCTCATAATCAAAATATCCCACTGTTTCCAGGGCAAGATGATATCACTACGACTACTTAATATGACAACGACATTTAATAGCCGTAGATATATTCCTGCGGTCACTACCGTAGTTATAGTCATGGAATTATACCATAGTTGAGATATACTTTTCAACTTTGTCGGTATATAATGGCATCATGAAGGGAAGTGTTTTTTCGACAAAAACGGGTATATATGCATTGGGACTTATAGGCAGCGCCATATACCTGTCTTTGATATTCAATAATAACCTGTGGGTTGACGAAGCATTTACTGCCTGCATGATCCGCAGCAGCTTCGTACAGATGCTCCGGCAGACCTTTTCCGACACCCTTCCGCCCCTCTATAATGTATTTACCTGGGTCTTGACCCGCGTTTTCGGGTACAGCCCGTATATCATGAAGCTATCCTCGGCGCTTCCGATGCTCCTTTTGATGCTATGGCTCAGCCCCCGGTATATAGCAAGGCTATGCGGGGACAGGGCGGCTGCGCTGTTCACTGTCTGCATCATCTGTGCCCCCCATCTCCTGCATTACGGAGTGGAGATACGTCCTTACAGCTGGGGGCTTTTCTTTACAACCTCTGCAGGGGTCTTTGCCCTCGAAATACTTACATCGGAGGCAGAGCATGTTAAAAAAGCCCATGCCGGTTTTGTGCTCTTCTCGGTACTGGCAGGCTATACCCACCAGTATGCCCTGATACCCTGCGCTTTTCTCTGGCTCATGCTTCTTTTGGCTGCCCTCCGGCTTACCGGCGATAAGAAGCTGCGTTTAAGGACCTTTTTTACGGCTTTGGGTGTCTTTTTTCTCCTGTATCTTCCGATGCTCGTCCTTACCGTATACCAGCTGGGGCGTGCCAGCGGATATTTTTCCATGGAGGCTCTGAGCCTGCGGTCGCTCCTTTCAGACCTGCGCTTTCCCTATGTGACAAATATAACCCCCGTATCGCTGCTGCTGATGGCTGCCGTACTCATCCTGTTTATTTTTGCCGTCATCAGCTCCTTTAAAAGCATACGGTTTGCGGTTCCTGCCCTGCTGATCACAATACCCTATCTAACCTTATGCTTCGGCTATGTCTGCTCATTCATTAGCGGAGGAAGCGTTTTTACAGCCCGTTATCTCATCCCGTCTCTTGGGCTTTTATGGCTTGGGGCAGCGATGGCTGCCGGAGACAGCGAGGGTCTGTTCCCGGCTTTCTGCCCCGGGATATTCACCCTTATCCTGTCCGCCTCCCTCATATCGGTCTATACCCAGGAGTTTGCCGCGGAGTACGCCCCGGGAGTAAATACAATGACAGCCTATATGGATGAAAACCTTAAGGCCGGGGACGGCTACGTTATATACGAGGACAAATACCAGATAGAGCTTTGTATGCGGTATTACTATCCCTCTCTTAAAAAATACGACTGGGAAACTGCCGGCGAATGTAGCGGTCAATTATGGTATTTTGCCGTGCCGGGCTATGAGAATTATCTTAAAGAGGCTTCAAAATACGGCTACAAAAGCGAGTTTGTCTCCAACATGAGCTTCGACCAATACTCCTTTTCACTGTATAAGCTGGTTAAGTAAAAATGCCGCTTGCTACATTCTCTCGCCGGGCGCGGCTGCCTTTATACAGCATATTTCTATCGCGCGGGTGCGCATCCTGAGCGTAGCATTTAGCGCCCTGCCTTTCCGCTCTCCACCGGGTTTATCCTTATGCATGCCGCATCCGTTATGGGCTCATTGGGGAGCCCGAATATCATGGTGTGCATTTTATCCTTTAGAACTGTCTTTGTGCCTGTTCCGGAATCTACGACATAGAAGCCCAGCAATTTCCCCTGTTTATCCCGGATGGTATTCGTAACGGCTATCCAGTGATTTGAGGCTATATACTTCATACCCACAGCCTCCACTATCGTCCGGTCGAAATCCCACAGGATATTGCTGTCCACACATTCCACATAGACGTAGCCGTTATCGATATCCTCTGCCATCGCCTCCACATCCGGCACGCCCTTTGTCACCATCATGACCGCATCCACTCCGGCGACATCGTCCTCCTTTAGCTCTATGGAGTTGTCGCAGACATAGACGCCGCCCATCGAATATTCGGGCTGCTTAAATACATTTTCTGCAATGTGGTCCATGGATATGGAATATTCCAGGATGTCGGTACCGGCAACGTTATTTAGAAAGGTGATAAGATACATCATCTGTTCGGGGCTCATTCCCCCCAGATTTTCCTTGATATCACTTTCGGTGGTGCACAGCTTGTGATCCACAGCCATCTTAACGAGCATATTTTCCGTATAATAGGAGGTTGAAAAAATATGGTTCATGGCGTTTGCCAGAGCTGCTTCTCCGCAGGTTCCTGTATAGCCGAACTGATTTATTCCCTGCATGGAAAATTCTCCATGCTCGAAAAACCATGGGCTGTCCTCCCTGATGGTCTCGTCAAACTTCTCGCTGCCCCTTAGGGCGCCTATTGAAAAGGAGGCGCGCACGCTGCCCGGAGAAGCTGCGATTATGCATATTGTCAGCGCCATGCAGGTTAGTGCTCTGGCAAAAGCTTTTCTTATCATTGTAAATCAAAAGCCCCCGTATCCATCATAGACACGAGGGCAATGCAAGTCAAATCAAATCCTATCGGAATTTACTCTAAAAGTATCTTTGGCATGGGGTGGGCGTTTAGTTTCCGTCCATCATGAAGTTTACAAGCTTGTCGATGTCAGCGGGCTCATAAGCCACGATCTCAAGCTCCTTGATGGTTCCGTCTGAAAAGATATTTGCCATTGAAACATACTGTGAAAGCTTTGACTTTAAGTTAAGTCTGTCTCCCTCACCGGTAACAAGCTCAACCTTTCCGCTGCAGCTGTCAACTACCTTAAAAAACTTATCCACGTCATTAATGTTCTGAACCTTCATCTTCGTTCTCCTTTCTTAAAGTCTTTCATTCTATTTAACATGTTTACGGGTGCATTATACGCAATTATCCTGCCGATATCAACGCTAATCTTTCACATAAGTTTTGTGAAATCAGATTTTTTATTGTGCATCTTTCACATATTAAGGGGCTATATTTTGTGAAAATCACACAAAGGCCTTGCCTAATAGTGTCACTGTGTCACTTTCGGACCACATCCTCCTGCGTAATGATTATTTTCTTTTCCTTAAGCAGATGCCCTATGGCCCTCTTAAAGGCTGCCTTGCTCATCCCTGTCTTTTCCCGGATAAACCAGGGCTCGCTTCTTTCGTTAAAGCCCAGAGAGCCGCCGTTATCATCCATTAGACCCAGAAGCTTCTCGGCGTCGTCATTCATCTGCAGATATGCCTTTTTATGAACCGAAAGATCCAGCTTTCCGTCCTCCTTGACCCCGGTGACCCGGGCATGAACCCACTCCCCTGCCTTTAGGTCAGGCGGAACCTCCTTTTGCGGGATCAGAGCCGAATATTTATTATCCACCGCAACAAAGGCGCCGAAATTCCGGCTTATCTCGTATACTAGCCCCTCCACCTCGTCGTCTTTGGCATAGGGAGCTTCAATCGAGAGGGAATCGTAGACCTTCATACTAGCTGCCAGCCGCCCGGTTTTGTCCACGTACATTTTTACCAGAACCTCATGGGAGGTATCCGGGGTATAGGTCTGTTCCCTGAAGGGCAGGAACAGATCCCGCTCCAGTCCCATATCCAGAAAGACTCCGAGCCTTGTGACCTCCCTGACCTTAAGGAGGGCTGTCTCTCCTATTGTAATAAGGGGGCGGTTTACCGTCGATATGAGCCTGTCCTTTGAATCAAGATATACGAATACCTCCAGCTCGGTGCCGATATCGGCGGATGGCGGCACCTGCTTTATGGGAAGCAGAACCTTTTCCCCGGAGGCGTCTGCAAGGTATACGCCAAATTCGGTTCTTTTTACTATTTTCAATTTCTGGATATATCCCGGTTTGATCATTTTATGCTCCTATATATTAACTTCCTTTCGGCGGCTCTGCGATAGTATTACTACGGTCATCATATGATGGCGACATTTGATGACCGTAGTAATAAAAAGATTCTGCTATCGACAGGATAACAGAATCTTTTAATTTTTTAATGCCCCCGGCAAGATTTTTTGCCAAATAAATATATTCAGAGAGATATAAGGGAGACCGCCGGGAGCTCATGCTATTACATCGACTAAATCATAACATTCAATTTAAATTCCGTCAATCAAAATTTACAATATCAGGTATCTTACCATAGCGGAAGTAGAGATTATAGGTTCCGCCCCTGTTGGAGTAGCCTTCGGGCTTATAATCACTGTCCATGCTTACCACGATATCATAGCTGTAATCTACGTAATTATTCGACCTCCATTCCCAATCCTCCCCGTCAAAGTGAACCTGGCTCATTATAGTCTTTATCTGCCCGGGATCGGTATACTCCTTTTCCTCTATCTCCTCGTACTCGTATTCCTCATTGTCGGAATAATACTTATAGACATTGGGATCATGGTATATAGTGATCTTATCTACATGTTCAACCGGCAGGAGCTCCCCTGAGTAAAGTCCTTTATCCTCCAGGAATTTAACGGTATTCTTATATTCAGGAAAGACTACATAGCTCAGGTAGTATGTGGGCTGTCCCACCGGAACATTGTTTTGGGGCGAATAATACGCGGTTCCTACAGGATCGGAATTATGCGCTATCGAGAAGCTGTAATTCTCCTCAACATCCTTCTTATAGACTTTCGCAAATTCCTTAAAAAGCTCTCCGTCTCCCTGAAGCTGTGTACAGCCGGAATTAAAGCCAAGCTCTGAATACTGCGCCGCTTTCGCCAGCCTGTCTACAACTTCATCGTTAAGTCCATACAGGCACAGGCTGTATTCGGGGCTCTTAGTGATGCGGTCAAGCATTGCCGGGTCGATATCCTCGGGCACTGCTATCCTCCTGTACACGTTCTTTCCATTCCTCATCCTGTACATAACCACCTTGTCCCAGAAATACTCCATCTCGGATTCGTCCATGGCGATATTATCCTCGCCCTGGTAAGCAATATCCAGTCCTCTGTAAATCCTTTCCCTGTCAACCTGTACAGCCTGTCCGTATCTGGCTATATCCTCAACTCCCTGAATATCCTTAAGATGCATATATTTTTCAAAATATTCCTGATTGCCGATCATATTGCCGTCGGCTTCATAATAATCCCTGCCCGTGCCGTAGGTGTTGAAAATAGCGCAGCTTTCCACTTTACCGGCTTCGGGAATGTAGGTTTCAAAGCCCGTAACATCAAATCTGTAGCCTAAGATCACTCCGATGCCGACTGCTGCCACTACCGCTATATGCCAGGGATTTTTGAAGAGCGCCTTAAAATCGCTTTCAAATATTATCTCTGCAATGGCACACAGGATGAAGGCAGTAAGTATGATACCGATAAATACCACTGCTACCGCTCCCTGTGTCACTGTGTCCATCATCACTCCGGCTAGTATACATGCTGCCGACGCTATAACAAATTTTAAGATCCACTCTGCGAGGGTGAAGGCTACAGAATGTCCTGCGCTCTCCGACCTTCTCCGCTTATATGCGATCCAGGCAAGCGCCGTAGCGACAACCGCTATTATAAGCAGCTTTATATCCGATCCCAGCGCCTGCTCAATATGGCGATAGACTGCAGAGATACGGTATACCGAATCATCGGTGTAGAAAAAGGAAAGTCTTCCTGCGGTCTCGGTAAAGGTAAAGAACGGCGAAGTAAGGGTATCCCATACATTAAATGAGGAAGTGTAAAATGTTGAAAGGTAGGTCTGCGAACAGATAAAGACCAGACCCCTTATAACAACCTCCGCCGACAGCAAAAATACACTGACCATAATCCCCATTATCAGGGTGCCGCTGACGATTGTTCCCAAAATGGTTATGGAATATATCCCCAGGAACAAAAGCGCAAGCTCTGCAAATTCCACCATGGCTTCTGCTATAAGTGCAAAGCGGAATATCCCCATAGCTCCGGCTATGACAAAGGCAAGGATATAGCCTGCAGCCGCTGTCAGCAGATACATCAAAAAGCCGTTCAGATATATCTTGATAAACAGGGAGCTTTTCTTTACGGGCTGTGACTCATAAAAATCAATGGTCTGGCGGCGATATAGATATGAAAAGCCCTGTATCGCAGTGATAAAAGCCAGCGCTGTGACCGCTAAAAAGCTAAGGCTGTCAAAGCCTATGACAGAACTGAAATCGTGCACCATCACGCTCTTTAAGGAAACCTCCGGAACAGAGCGTCCAATCCTGTTTATCTCTCCGGTCAGTTTTACCACCGTAATAACCGGATACCATATTACGGCTGAGAGTATATAGATGGCAAGGAGCCATTTTCTCCTCATGGCTATAGCCCATTGTGTCATGCTGTTTAATTTGATCTTATCCGATGATGAGTTTTCGAATGTCATATCCGACCACCTCCGTTTCGCTGATAAATATTTCTTCGAGAGTCAGGGACAGGGTTTCAAAAAATATGGTGTCAACTCCACTGAACAGCGTCTCTACAGATTCCTTGCTTCCCCTGACCGTATAGGTATGAAGGCTGCCTCTTTCCTCGTGGAGAAGTATGTCCAGCTTCTCCTCAACCTCCGCCAGATTTACGCCCTCCCTGAATACGCACTGTATCTTCTGCAGATTGAGCTTCATATCCTCTATGTCTCTGGATAAGAGGACTCCGCCTTTATGCAGGAGACCTACATGGTCGCAGATATCCTCCAGTTCTCTTAGGTTATGGCTCGTGATTATAGGTGTAAATTCCCTTTTCTCCATGTCGTTTGCCATAAGGCTTTTTGCCGCCTGGCGCATAACGGGGTCCAACCCGTCAAAGGTCTCATCACAATACAGGTATTTTGTATTGGAGGCTATTCCGAGTATCAGCGACAGCTGCTTCTTCATGCCCTTGGAATACGAGGCTATCTTTATATTCGGGGCAAGATTAAAATTCGACAGGAGATTATCAAATCTTTGTCCGTCAAAGCCCCGGTAGATGCCCGCATAATATTTCTTCATGTCCATTGCGGTAGCGTTCGGGAAAAAGTATGCCTCATCCGGAATAAAAAATATCTTCTCTTTTACCGCGGGAGCGTCATATATCTTGTCTCCGTCTATCAGCACTTCGCCGCTGTCGGGTACGAGAACTCCCGACATTATCCTAAGCAATGTGCTCTTTCCCGCACCGTTGGTTCCTATAAGACCGAATACCTGCTTTTCTTCTATGGAAAGCGTTATGTTGTCTACTGCTTTTATCTCTCCGAAGGATTTACTGATATTACTAATCGTGATCATTTATCTCTCCTCCCCTCCTTCGCTTTTTTAACAAGCTCGTCGATGTCCATTCCAAACTCATCCGCCTCTGCAAATATGGCGCCTAAGCTTTCTATGAGCTCCTCCCGCCTTGCGTTTAAAAGATTTTCCTTCTCTTTCACAAAATTCCCCCTCCCCTGGACAGTATAGATATAGTCTTTTCTTTCCAGCTCCGCATATGCCTTTTGCACCGTATTGGGATTGGTGGAAAGCTCGATCGCAAGACTCCTGACAGAAGGAAGCTGTTCATCTGTTTTAAGTGCGCCGGACAGGATAAGCCTCATATAATATTCAGCTATCTGCTCATAGATAGGACGCGAATCTCTGTAATCTATTGGCTTCATTGCTACCTCCTAACTGTACTATTACTACTAATACGGTTAATATAGCATCCAAAACGCCCGGTGTCAAGAAGATTTTATACGCTTCTGATATAGTTTATCCCCAGCAATATAAGGAAAAAGACGAAAATAGAAGGGAGGAGTCCCTGAAAAAAGTTGATGAGATCCTGAATACTCAATGTCAGGTGAACAAAAATACTTATGGCAAGGTAGAAAAACAAAACCTTCTGCCAGGTCAGCCCTACATTCGGGTATACATAGGTAAAAAGAAGTACCTCCGTCACAAGCCCGCAAAGGACAGGTGCCACAGCGGACAGCGACAGCTGGAGGGAGCGGAAAAATATATTTCCCCGAGTGTTAAATTCAACATGACCCAGGGTAGTGGGGCTTGGCACAAGACAGATCTTTCTCAGCCTGCCCCCGGTCAGGAAGATGAGCAGCGCATGGGAAAGCTCATGGTGGACCGTCCCCGGGTAGGTCACAAAGTTCATCAGCAGGAATGTAGGTATGCTTCCGATGATCATTGCAAACACCCAGGACAGCACCCAGTTTATAAGCGCTACAGCGCAGCCCAGGGCGAGGATAAGCGCAAATATCAGCAGTGTCTCGACCAGGGAGCGCAGTATGATATTTTCGGGCAGTATACCCGATATCAGTTTAAGGGCAAGCTGCAGGTAGTCCATTATTAAAACTTATGACCCCCTGTGCCGCCGGAGAAACCTCCGCCTCCTCCGGAGAAGCCGCCTCCGCCGCCTCCCGAGCCAGAGGAGCTGACGATCCTGGTTTTTCTGGAGCTTACCCGCTGCTTACTGACAGCCGTACCGATTGCCGCACCCGCTGCCGCCGCTATTAGCTCGCTGTCGCTAATGGTGACCTTGCCTTTCCTGACCCATACATAGATAAAGTTAAGCAGCAGACCCACTACTATCGCTGTCAGTATATTTGTCAGGTATCTCATGGGCTGAGCTATCCTCTGTCCTTCAAGGACGCTGTACTCCTGCTCAAAGATCGCCTGGGCGCAGGCGAGATAATCCCCGTCCGAAGCATAGGTATAACTGTTATCGGTGATAATATTCATATAGTTATCAGTTACCGCCTTGTGCACAGCACCGGTATTAGCCAGCTTTATCTCCCTCACCCCCATATCGATAAGAAGGAGTGTACTGCTGGCATTATTAAAGATATTACTGCTCGAATTTCTTACGGTTGACTCCGCATCCGAGGAAGAGGTCGAAAGGAACGCCGCCCCGCCGTACTCTGTCAGGGGGATCATGTTCTGCAGCAATTCTTCCTCCTCTTCGTCCGTAAGCAGGTCCTCCTCGTCATATATATAGACCCCATAACCTGTTTCCGAATTGACATACAGGGCAGCATCCGCTCCCAACACGAAAAAGGACGAATACACCATTATATGCAGCATGATAAATAATACAGCCGCTATACGGCCAAGTGTTCTTCTCTTATCTGCCCGCATCCTTGTTTCCTCCTTTTCTGTCGTGAAAATCGGGAATAGATCTTGTCGTAAGAAGATTATATTCCAGAATAAGACCCAGCGAAGTAACCGTAAGCGCTCCAAAAACCACCACGCAGCCTAAATAATATATCCAGTCTGCTGCCGGAAGCATTATGCCTATGGCAGCAGCTATAAATTGCGCCACTACAGGGAGTATCGCCCCGAAGATCATGCGCTTTTCCTTTATCCGGGCGAGGGGCTTCAAGGTTCTGATAAACCAGATGAAACCGACTATAAATATCACCGGGGTAATGAAGTGCAGTCTTTCGTAGGTATCCAGCATAACGAAAAAAAACGCAAGTATTCCCACAACAGCGAAGATAACGACTGCCGAAAGACCCTTTTTACCCCTTTTTCTGCCTTTCTTTTTCATCTCTTCGAGTTCCTTGGCGCTAAGCGCACCCAGATTATTCCGGTTGGTTTCCTTTTCCATTATTGCGGAAACCTCTTTCTGGTAGTAATACTGGGCAATGTAGGCAGCTATATCTGCAAAGATCAATACTGTGGGCGGGAGAATAAGAGCTCCGGTAAGCGTCATGACCAAAAATACAAGAATGGCGATGATGCCCGAAACCATCATAAACGTCTTTATGTCCACAGGGATCTCCGCCGATATTTTCCCTGTCTCTCCGTTTATAACACCGTATGCAAGCCGTTTATCATGTCTCCAGGTCAAAAACCAGACTGGATAGAGGCTTCCCTTAACGCCCCTGCATTCAGTTCCAAGTATCCTGCTCCGCTCTTTATCGTCATTGGATATCTCGATGTGGGCTCCCTCCTTAAAATCCTTTGTAACGTTGGATAAAACGTGATCCTGCGCCCTGCCGACAGCTTCGTCGGCGTAAACCTCCTTTTCAACATCGGCTGTGTCAGCAAAAAATCCCGCAAGATATGCAGGGTTAAAATCCCGTATGCTTTCCTTATGGTAGGGAGCTATCTCGCCTGCTATTTCGTCATCGAAGCTTGCGGAGGCGTCACAGGGTATAATGATGTTTGTATCCTTTATCTCGGGCTTGACATTATACACATTGTCGTATCTGTAATTTCCCGAGGTGTAGCTCTCATTTACCTTCAATACCGGCTCGTTATTAAACGCAACATCATATTCCCAATAGGGGATATATATCCCTCTGAACTTATCTATAAATTGAGGATCCTTAAATTCTTTTGGTACATAGGGCTCCCTCGTTGCCTTTTCAAGGTAGATCTTTTTGCACTCTTCCTTGGTCTTTTTAAAGGGAACTATGTGGGACGGACGGTAAGCCTGGCTTATCCTTCCCTCCAGCACCGCCTCCGTTCCGCAGTAGCTGCAAAATGCAACCGCGGAGTTATCCTGGCTCGTGAGCTCGGCTCCGCACTGTGTACAGGTGTATACCGTCGTTTCATAGACTTCATCTTCGTCTGCCGCCCTGTCCTCGGCGTATTCTTCCACGGCAAAGTGGCTGTTGCAGAACATACACTCCATGTCCTGCTTTTCGATATTAAAGATGAGGTCTCCTCCGCAGCTTTTACATTTAAACACTTTATCACCTCGTAT
>JAGBNT010000085.1 GCA_017634255.1 Lachnospiraceae bacterium | reverse complement strand
GGAAGCGTTTCCTGCCGTTACAACTCCATCGGGATTGATGGGACGCATCTTTGCAAGTGCTTCTATAGTGGAATTCGGACGAGGACCCTCATCCTTATTGATCGTAACTGTTTCCTTCTTCTTCTTTACCTCAACCGGAACGATCTCTTTATCGAACCAGCCGTTCTCCTGAGCCTTCTGTGCCTTCTGCTGTGACTTGAGTGCGAACTCGTCGAGCTCTTCCCTTGTAAGCTTCCACTGCTCGGCAACATTGTCGGCTGTCTTTATCATATGATAATCATTGAAAGCATCCCATAACGCATCGTTTACCATTGTATCCATCAATGCGCCCTTGCTCTGGCTGGGCCAGGTCATACGATATCCGTAACGTCCCTGAGGTATAGCGTAGGGAGCCATCGACATGTTCTCCATTCCGCCCGCTACAACGATATCCGCATCTCCTGCCAGTATCATCTGAGCTGCCATATTTACGCTGTTAAGACCGGAGCCGCACACTACGTTGACTGTAACTGCAGTTGTCTCGTTGGGAAGACCAGCCTTTATAGATGCCTGCCTTGCAACGTTCTGTCCCAATCCTGCCTGAATAACACAACCCATGTAAACATGTTCTACCTTGTCCGCAGGCACATTAGCTCTCTTCAATGCCTCCTTGATCACAATAGAACCCAGATCCACCGCAGGAGTTGTGGAAAGTCCGCCTCCCATAGTACCTATAGCGGTACGGCAGGCGCCTGCAAGAACAATCTTCTTCGCCATAAATATAGCCTCCTTCATGATAAAATAGTTAAAATTTCGCCGCTTTTATAACTTTGTTATATTTTTAACAGCAATGACTATTTTATCATATAAGAGGCTGTATTGCAAGGAAGAATCCCGCAAAATTGCTGGTTCTCCGGGTTACATAACGTATCAATTTTTGATAATTTTTTACATTACAGAATATAATACTCATTAACGAAATTCTTTTCCATTTCGTTAATGAGCCCGCGCCGGTCGCATGCCGCTTCAGCGGCTAATTTCCTATTGCGACCGGTCGCATCATGTTATACCGTTAACGATATAACATCCCTGGCATATTTGGCTATCGTATCTGAAAGCTCAAAGTCTGAAAGACGTTTTTCGGTCCTGTACACGTTTTCAGAGAAATACCGGTCCGCCCTGTCCGGAAATACGGCAACAATATTTTTCTCTTCTCCGCCCTGCAGCCTATACGCCTGCTTCACCGCCGCGGCAAGGGCCGTTCCCGATGAGGAGCCCCCTATAACTCCCTCGTATTCCGTCATGATTCGCACCATAAAATACGAATCCTCGTCAGATATCTTTTCCACCTCGTCAGGAAACTCCGGGTCAAAGATTTTCGGAATAAAATGGTTTCCTATTCCTTCCACCTTATAGACCCCCGGAGCTCCTCCTCCCAGGATGGAACCGATGGGATCAGCCAAGACAGCCTTAATACTGGAATCATGTTCTTTAAGCCTCGTGGCGATACCAGTAAATGAACCTCCGCTGCCTGCTCCGGCCACTATAACATCTACCTTTCCCTCCATATCCTCCCATATTTCCTCGCCTGTGGCGTAATGAGCGTGTACATTGGCCTCATTTTCAAACTGATGCGCTATGAATATATCCGGATCCTTTTTTTGCCATCTCCTCCGCCCGGGCCATGGAGCCGTCTATTCCCTCCCCGGCAGGAGTGATGATAAGCTCCGCCCCCAGCGCCTCCATCAACGACCTTTTTTCTATGGAAAACTTTTCACTTACAAGGAGCTTGAGCTTATACCCCTTGTCCACCGCGGCGAGGGCAAGACCTATGCCGGTATTCCCCGCAGTTGCTTCTATTATAGTTCCTCCGGGCTTTAGCTGCCCGCTTTCCTCAGCCTCTTTAATGATCTGCAGGCCTATCCTGTCCTTCATGCTCCCGCCGGGATTAAGGTATTCCAGCTTCGCATAAATATTTACATTTCCTATCCTTCCGATGCGGTTAAGCTTCAAAAGCGGAGTCTTTCCAACTATTTCCCTTACATCATTATAATATCCCATCTGATACCTCCCTTCCTGATCAGCTCCTTGAGGCCTCAAAGGCCTGCTTTAAATCATCTATAAGGTCCTCTACAGCTTCTATGCCCACGGACAGCCTCAGCATCCGCTCCACTATCCCGGCCTTATCTCTTATTTCCTTATCTATTGCCGCATGCGTCATGGATACCGGATGACAGATAAGCGACTCCACTCCTCCTAAGGACTCTCCCAGAGTTATGACCTTCTGAGCCTTAACAAATTTCTTATGGTCATATGCCTCATCCACGACGAAGGAGAGCATTCCTCCGAAACCGTCAGCCTGCTTTTTTTGAACCTCGTAGCCCTTTTTGTCAGGATCCCCGGCATAATATATTTTTGTGACCGCGCTCTCTGTCTTTAGATACTCAAATATTTTTGCCGCATTTTCCTCATGCCTGTCCATTCTTACCCCCAGGGTCTTTAACCCCGTCAGCAGCATGAACGAATCAAAGGGACCGAGGACACCGCCGGCTGCATTCTGTAAAAACTGGTATTTATCATAGAGCTCCTTTGTCTTAGTCACCACCAGGCCGGCCACCGTATTGGAATGCCCGCCTATGTATTTCGTAGCTGAATGGATCACTACGTCTGCTCCATGCTCCAGAGGGCGCTGCAGATACGGCGACATGAACGTATTGTCCACCGCCACGAGGGCATCATACCTGTGGGCTGTATCCGAGACCGCCTGAATATCGGTTATGTCCATAAGCGGATTTGTAGGAGTTTCAACCAGCACCAGTTTAACTCCTCCCGCCTGAAGCTCCTTTTCCAGGCCCTCCAGATCTGAAGGACTGACTATCGAATACTCAATGTCAAGATTCTTAAAAACCTTATCCACGACTCTGAAGGTGCCGCCATATAAATTATCCGGGATAATGACTCTGTCCCCGGCCTTTAAGCTCAAAAGCACCGTTGTTATCGCCGCCATCCCGCTCGCAAAGGCCAGTCCGCCGTAGCCGCCCTCCAGCAGGGCTATGGTTTTTTCCAAAGCCTCCCTGGTCGGATTTCCCGTCCTGGAATATTCATATTTATAATCTCCCAGCCCCCACTGCTTATAGGTTGAAGTCTGGTATATGGGTATATTGACTGAGCCTGTAAATTCGTCTCCGTCTACTGCCCCGTGAACGAGTAAAGAATTTAGTTTCATGATCCAGCCTCCTTATTTATTCCTACTATTCCTATTGATTTAATGGGTTTTATTAAAATTATCACCATAGTACAATTTTGTCAATAGAAAAAAATATAGCTTTTTAGAATTATGTAAATTTATACTGGATTTATTTATACTTTGGTGTTATCATATGCAATGTTTTTTAAAAGTATATTAGAGATAGATAGGAGGACATTATGAAATCATTTAAAAAGATCACTGCTTTAGTTCTTTCACTGGCACTTACTTTTACTTCGGGTACCGTCTGCTTTGCAGAGACACCCACAGCCGATACCCCCGCTGACCAGAAGGTCTTCGTAACCTTTGTATACGGCGGAAATACCAAGGGCGAATGGGTCGTTAAGGGCACAAATGTAACCCCTCCGGCAGTTCCGGTAATTGGCGGCTCTACCTTCTGCGGATGGAGCTCTCCTTTGACAAACATCCAGGCAACACAGCATATATACGCAGTTTACAAGCCCAACTTCCTGGGCGAGGCGGCAATCGAGGCAACCAAGAAATCTCTTCCTGCTCCGGCTATAAGCGCTACAAATGTTGCTGACCCCAATGCGGTAGCTATCGCGACCCCCATTGCACTGTCAGCTAACGGCGCCACTCCCAGCGCAGCTCAGATGCAGCTCCTGATGGCTATGCTCGCACAGCAGCAGGCAGCAGGTGTGACAGCACCGGCAGCTGCTACAGCAACAACAGCTACAACCAAGGTTTCAACACCCGCTACTACAGCAGCGACCCCTGCAGCTACGACACCCGCTGCTGCAACACCCGCAGCTACAGCTGTTACAACACCTGCGGCTTCTACTACCACAACTACTGCTGCTACTACGGCAGCTCCCGCCGCAGCAGCAACCGGAACCATCAATTTCACGGATAAGGACGGCAATGCGGGCACCTTTACACAGAAGGAATGGAACACCCTTCTCAATGTATACGGCGGAAGCGAGGCTGTTCTTCGTAAGCACAGCCTTGGCGACTTAAAGAAGGTCGCAGCTTACTACGGCGGCTGAGCCTGAATAGAACAGTTTGACGATATATCTTCAGATTTGAAATTTCTAAAGAAAACAAGAGAGCGGTCCGACTTAACGGGCCGCTCTTTTTTGATGTATTATTCTGCTAACGTGTATCACTCAAAGCTCTGCTCAGTTCTCATGATTATCTCATCCTGCAACGCCTTGCTCAAATTCCTGAAATAGTCACTGTAGCCGGCGACCCTGACGATAAGGTCTCTGTATTCATCCGGGTTATTCTGGGCATCTATCAGGGTCTGCCTGTCGATGACATTGAACTGAATATGATGTCCGTCCATCGAAAAATAGGACCTTATAAGCGCAGCCATGTTATCCAGGCCCGCTTCCCCTGCAACTACGGAGGGGGTAAACTTCTGATTCAAAAGCGTCCCTCCTGTCGAGATATGATCCATTTTGGCACAGGATTTGATCACAGCCGTAGGGCCCTTCACATCCGCCGATTTTTCGGGAGATATCCCCTCCGAAACAGGCTTATGCGCAAGCCGGCCGTTCGGACTTGCTATCATCACATCTCCGAAATAGACGTGACACGTGGTTGGAAGCATGTCTATCCTATACTCCCCGCCCTTGGTATTCGGCCTTCCCGTAACCGTATCCCTGTAGAGCTCGAATACACTGCGCATTATGTCGTCGGCATAGTCGTCGTCATTGCCGTACTTCGGGCTCTCCTCATGGACAGCCTTATAAATATCCTCACAGCCCTCAAAATTCTTTTCCAGAGCATCTATAAGCTCCCTCATCGAAAATTTCTTCTTATCAAAGACATTATATTTTATAGCCGCGAGAGAATCCGATATCGTACCTATCCCAACGCCCTGGATATAGGTGGTATTGTATCTGGCACCTCCCGCATTGTAGTCCTTGCCCTTTGATATGCAGTCATTTGTAACTATCGAAAGGAAGGGTGCAGGCATTTCCTTTGCATAGATGCGCTCAATAACGTTGTTTCCCTTTATCTTGATATTGACGAAATGCTCGAGCTGCTTTTTAAAGGCCTCAAAAAGCTCCTCATAAGATTTAAAGTCCCCTGCATTTCCAAGCTTAAGCCCCAGCTGCTTCCCCGAATAGTGGTCATAGCCGTTAAACAGGGTCAGCTCGAGTATCTTGGGTATGTTCAGATATCCTGTTAAGATATATGCCTCGTTTCCCCAGGCTCCGGTCTCCACACAGCCGCTGGAGCCGCCGAGTCTGGCATCCTCGAGGGTCTTTCCTGCGTTCAAAAGCTCCTGCACGATCTCATCGGTATTGTAAAAGGCAGGCTGTCCCCAGCCCTTTCTGGATATCTCGCAGGCACGCTTCAAAAACTTAAGCGGAGTCTTTTTCGAAATCTGTACGTTGGAATTGGGCTGGACCAGCTTCATCTCGTCCATGCAGTCCAGTATAAGATAGCTGACATTATTGACCCCGTCAGAGCCGTCCGGCTTAATTCCTCCTGTATTTATATTTGCAAAATCCGTATAGGTCGCACTCTCCTTTAAAGTGATTCCCACTTTGACCGGCGCGGGCTGATTGTGGAACTTCACCCACAGGCACTCCAAAAGCTCCTTGGCCCTATCATCGTCCAGAAGGCCTTCGGCGGTATCCTTCTCATAGAAGGGATTCAAATGCTGATCCAGTCTTCCCGGGCTAAAGGCATCCCAGGGATTTAGCTCCGTGGTGACCCCGAGATGAGTGAACCAGTACATCTGTATCGCCTGCCAGTAGGTCTGCGGCTTGTGCGCAGGCACTACCGCACAGTTAGCCGCTATCGCCCTGAGCTCCTCTGCCCTGACGGGATCAGTCTCCTTTGCGGCCATGTCCAGCGCCAGCTCATGGTAACGCTCGCCCAGTATGCATAAGGCATCACAGTCTATCGACATCGCGGTAAGCTCCTCCTTCTTATCCAGAGCCTCCGGATCGTTCAAAAAGTCGAGCTCCTCCAGCGCCTTTTCGATATCCGCCTTATAATCGAGATACCCCTTTTCGAATATCTTCTTAGAGCCACAGGTATGGCCGGGACCGCGCTGCTCCATAAATTCGGTGAACATGCCGGCCTCATAAGCCGCCCTCCACTCATCGGTCATCTGGTTCAGCAGATGCTCTCTCACCGTTCTTCCCGTCCAATACGGGATTATCTCCCCGACCTGGTTTTTTATATCCTCTTCGGTGACCTTAAATGAAACGAGCTCACGGTCGTTCATAACATGCATATCCTCTTCTGAATGACAGCAAAGCTCAGGAAAGGTGGGAGACGCCTGAGGTGCATTTCCCTTTTCCCCAACGATAAGCTCCCCTTCTCCGAGATATAAGGTCTTTCGAGAAAAATACTCCTTCAGCACCAGGGCTCTCAAAACCGGCACAGAGACCTTCCCCTCATACTTCTTATAAACCTCTGTCTCTATCCTGGCCCGCTCCAGGGCGATATGCGGAGCAGTCTCCATGCTCACCCTTCTCAATTTCTTTATTCTCTCGTTCATTCCGCGTTCTTCCATTTCTCTTCTCCTTTATAAGCTCTCGTGAGCTGCTCCATTCCTTAAGCTCTACCCGCCGATCCTGACGTTTTTAAATCCTGCTGAAACCAGCTGCTTTACGTATTCTTCCATTTCATCGCTGCCGGGAGCCTCGAAGCTCTCACCCTCATAAGCTCTCCCCAGCCTTTGATATTTCCCGCTGCCCGTATCGTGATAAGGCAGCAGATTTATTCCCTCGGGCTTTATCCCGTTATCCTTGAGAAATTCGACCATTCTGTCAATATTGCTCTTTTCGGCGCTCAAGCCCTTTATCATAGGCACTCTTATATATATCACCGCGCCGTCTTCCCAAAGCTGCTTTAAATTGTCCAGGATAAGCCCGTTCCCGCTGCCGGTATATTTCTTATGCTCTTCGCTGTCCATGAGCTTAAGGTCGTATAAAAAAGCCCTGACATAGGCCAGCAAAGGCTTTATCCTCTCATAGGGCACAGCTCCGCAGGTATCAATAAAGACAGGTATAGCCTCTGATTTCAGCCTCCTCAGCAGCTCCAGCAGAAACTCCCCATCCTGCGCCAGGACCTCGCCTCCCGACAGTGTTACTCCGCCTCCCGATTCATCGTAGAATATCCTGTCCTTGAGAATCTCCTCCATTAGCCCGTCTACATCCACTTCACGGGCGACCCCTTCGCCGTCATCCCATATCTCGTTTTCAAAGCTCTGGGTCTCGGGATTGTGGCACCACAAGCAGTGCAGCGGACAGCCTTTAAAGAAGACCGTTGTCCTTATTCCCGGGCCGTCGTGGATGGAATATTTCTGGATATTGGTGATAAGAGGACACATCTACAGTACCACGAGCTCCTTAGGCGCCTTATTCAGCCTTTCGCCCCTGCCTCCCTCATTGACTATCATTATATCCTCTATCCTTATACCAAACTCCCCGCCTATATATATCCCGGGCTCTATGGAAAAAGCCATTCCCTTCATAAGCTTTATCTTATTGGACTGCTTGATATCCGGTGCCTCGTGTACGGTATAGCCTATACCGTGGCCCAGGCGGTTTATAAGCGTATGGGCATAGCCCTTCTCATCGAGAACCTTTCTGGCCTTCTTATCTATGTCCGGAACATAGGCTCCCTCGGCCACCATCGCCTCCGCCTCTTCGTTTGCCCTGAGCACCAGCTCGTAGCACTCCCGAAGCCTCGTATCAGGTTCACCGACAAAGACCGTGCGGGACATATCCGAATAAAGTCCCCTGTAGGTGCAGCCGTAGTCCAGCAGCACTATGTCCCTGTCCTTCACAATACCCTTATTATCGCTGTAGTGCGGATAAGAGCTGTTGGCACCGCAGCCCACTATGCATTCAGGCGTATCTCCTCCCAGGGATACCATGCTTTCCATAAGAAAGTCCTGGAGCTCCCTCTCCGACACTCCCGGCTTTATGATATCCAGAACCTTTTCGAAGACCTTATCGGCGATTCCTGCGGAATACCTTAAATAATCCAGCTCGTCCTCGTCCTTTATCATCCTGATCTTCTCCAGCAGAGGCTTACCGTTTACAAAGCTTACCTTCATATTTGCCGCGATTTCCAGGAGGTTGAAGCCCTGTGCCGTGGAATTGACGCCTATCCTTCCCCCGATAAGCTTCTCCGACGACAGAGCCTTATTGACTACATCCGTCATCCTTTCGCCGTCGAACCAGCTGTATATTTTTATGCTTTCCGGCAGCGCATTCTTTAATTCCTCTTCATATAAAAGATTACATATATAAAAGGCCCCACCGCTTTTCTTGACGAAGAGCCCCTGAAACCTTTCACAAAACATCGGATCAAAGCCGGTCAGAAATTTGAATTCCTCTCCCGGACATATCAGAAATGCATCCAGCTTTTCTTTGCCGAGTTCATCTGTAAGTCTCTTAAGATATTTATCGTTCACAGCTCTATCAGCTCCTTTTCAGCCCATGTAAGTATTTCATTGCCGGTTTCGGTCACAACTATCTGATCCTCGATGCGGACCCCTCCCCAGCCGGGTATATATATACCGGGTTCAACCGTCATTACCGTATCCTTGTATATCATATCCTTCGATTTCGGCCCCATGAACGGAATCTCATGTACGAACAGCCCCACGCCGTGACCGATTCCCGTATAGTGGTAAGGCATGTACTCCGTTCCCTCAAGATGCTTTAAGGAGGCCTTATATGCGTCCACCGCGCTTACTCCGTCCTTGATAAAAGCCTCCACGTCCTGAACCATTTTCTGCTCGAGCTCATATACCTCTCTCTGCCTGTCGTTGGCTCGTCCCACTATCACTGTCCTGGTCATATCGGACATATAGCCCTTATACTGACAGCCGAAATCCATAAGAACAAAATCGCCATACTCCACGGCCTTTTCCGACGGTATACCGTGCAGCAGAGACGTTCTTTTGCCAGAGATCAATATATTTCCATAGGGCTGCGTATCTGCCCCCTCCAGGACCATATACAGAGAAAGCCGCGCCGCCAGCTCCTTTTCCGTTACCCCCACTCTTATGTCCTCAAGTATCCTCTCGAAGGCACGGCAGGTAATATCGCAGGCTATACGCGCAAGCTCTATCTCCTCCTTTGTTTTATGCGACCTTAAGCCCTCCACGACGCCCTTTAAGCCGACGCTCTCAAAGGAAGCCTCCTTGGTCATTTCCTCAAAAAAGGAGACCACCATGACATCGCTCTCATATCCGAGCCTTGTATATTTTTCCTTTTTTGCTATTCCGGCGACCGCTGCGGCCACACTCCCGTATTCACTTCTCCATTCCACCAGGGCATACTCCGGGCATTCCTCCCCTGCCTGCTCGGTGTAGCGGGGATCGGTTATAAAGATGCGGTTCCCCCTTCTGTCGATCATCAGATAAGAATCGTCTCCGGTATAGGAGCTTATATATCTGACATTCTCATTCTTCTGAATAAAGATCGCATCCAGGTCTTCCGCATTTAAATATTCAACCAGCTTTTCTTCAGCTATCCTCATATATTCACGTCCTTAAAATTAAGTATCATCTGCCGTGATCATCGACACGGCTTTCCCGGTGTCCGCCGGCCTCAGCTCACCTGAAAGCAGGCGACATAGTGGTGATTTTCTACCATTTTCTGCCCGGGCCTCTCCTTAAAGCATCTGTCAGTTGCAAGAGGACATCTGTCGGCAAAAAGACAGCCGGGTCCGGGGTTTATTGGGCTCGGAACCTCTCCCTTTATTTCTATCCTCTTCTTATTCCTCGTAACCTCGGGATCGGCTATCGGTATCGTCAACAGCAGCAGCTTCGTATAGGGGTGCTGCGGGTCGATGAACAAGGCCTCAGTCGGAGCCTCCTCCACTATATGTCCCATGTACATTACAGCTATCCTGTCAGATATATATCTTACAACACTCAGGTCATGGGCGATGAAAAGATATGTAAGACCCATATCCTCCTGCAGCCTCTTAAGCATATTTATGACCTGGGCCTGAATCGACACATCGAGGGCCGAGACCGGCTCATCACAGACTATAAACTCAGGATTGACGCTAAGCGCCCTGGCTATGCCTATCCTCTGCCTCTGTCCTCCGGAAAACTCATGGGAAAAGCGTGACATATGCTCCTTGCCAAGCCCGACCCTGTTTAAGAGCTCCTCTATTTTATCGTCAAGGATCGCATCGGTGGCAAGGCCGTGAAGCAGCATCCCCTCTCCGACTATTTCCTTGACCGTCATTCTCGGGTTCAATGATGAATAGGGATTTTGAAATATCATCTGAACCTTCTGGTGAAAGATATTTTCTTCCTCGCCTGAAAGGGAATGAATTTCCTTGTCCTTATATAAAATTCTTCCCTCTGTGGGATTTAAGAGCCTTGTTATCGTCCTTCCGAGAGTAGACTTCCCGCAGCCGGATTCGCCGACCAGCCCAAGCGTCTCTCCTTTATAGACCTTAAGGCTCACGCCGTCCACCGCTTTTAAAACAGCCCTGCCCGAGACCTTAAAATACCTCTTAACTCCCTCTACTGTGATCAGGGCCTGTTCCTTATGCTCTCTTTCCAGCTCTGAATAATATGCCTGCTTGCTTCCTGCCTCGGTATTGTGCCGTCTCGGCTTTTTCAGCTCCACCTCGGGCGCATATTCGTGCTTTAAATGGCACGAAACCATATGTGAATCCACGAGACTGTAAGT
>JAGBNT010000084.1 GCA_017634255.1 Lachnospiraceae bacterium | reverse complement strand
GTATCCAAACGTAGCCGAGGACTCCGGAAAAGACAGCTACTGACAGAACTGTGCAAGAAGTAAATAATTTTATTTGTGATCATGTGGAAATTTGTGGTTCTGCAGAAAAATGCAGAAGAACGGCTCAAACAGCCAGATCCAGATTGCTGCCCCTCAGCGCATCTGCGTGGATAGCCTTTCTGTCCTTCTCGTAGGGATTCTTTTCATTGCCATATTCGATCTGGGTCCTGGTCTCCCCGCCCGAAACATAGGTACGCCCGCATTCGGGACATATAGCCGTATGTATGGTCACAGATGCCCTCATGACCTTTCCGTCATGCTCTGCGGCCTTTTTATATGCATTGGAAACATGCTCATTCTCATGAGCGCGGACGGCAGCCGGCGCTTCTGTAGGAGAAAGATGAGCGGCCGACTTGAAGGATACCATCTCATTGGAGCCATCCTGATATTTTCGTTCCTTGCACGTTTCGCATTCAGCCGGAGAAGACCTGCGTCCTGCCTGTTTAACGTCAGACTCCTCAGGATTCAGAACTACCTTACCGGTTTCCCCGCTGGGCTCCGCCGGACCCACTCCGGACATTCCCGGTCCCATCCCGTATCCCATCAAAAAAGCAGCGCCGAGACTGTCTTCGCCAATGCCTGTTATACCTGACATAGCCATAGTCACCTCCCTTCTACGCTGCTTAAAAAAACTATACTTAAATTTATTTTATCACATTACAGATTATTTGGATACATCTTTTGAACTTTTTCAATAAAGCCCTCCGAGATCATTTCCACCATATGCGGTATAAAATCGGGATCAAACTGTTTCCCGGCATTCTCCCTAAGCTCCTTTATGATCTGCTCATCGGACAGTCTGTCTCTGTAGCAGCGGTTCGAGCTCATTGCGTCTGTAGAATCCGCTATGCAGATTATCCTGGCGTACAGCGGAATATCCTTGCCCCTTATACCTGTAGGATATCCATTGCCGTCAAATCTCTCATGATGGAAATGTGCTCCGTCGCTTATGTTTGGAATAGATGTAAAATTGGCCAATATCGTATCGCCCACCGTCGTATGCGACTGTATCATCGCGTACTCTTCCTTGGTAAGCTTATCCGGCTTTTTCAGGACCGCATCCGGCACTCCTATCTTTCCGCAATCGTGCATAAGGGCCACATAGAAAACATTGTCCAGCTCTTCCTCATCCACGCCTATCCTCCTGGCCAGCTCTCTCGAATATGCGGCAACACGGGAGGAATGTCCCTTTGTATAGGAATCCTTTGCATCTATAAAATCTGTCAGGGTATTCATGGCCTGTCTTATGATCTTCACATCCTGCTGATGAATAGTGACAAAACGAGCCGTTCTGACTGAAATTACCACATTGATGCTCATAAATATGAACACAAGGACAAGGAGGCTGATAAAGACCCAAAAGGCAGCCATGTTAAAAACAGACACCTCTCTGTATCCGCTTATAACACACTTTTCTACATTCAAAAGCTCCTTGGAATAGATAACCGCACCAAATCTACGGTTACTGTAGGGATTTATAACAGTAGTATCCGCATCCGCAAGAAAGTTCACCTTATATTTATCGACGCTGTATTCACCGTTCCAGGAGCTGTCTATTACGCATTCATCGGAAAACGTAAGCTCTGCGGACCACCTGCTAAAGAGCCAGTGTGAATTGTTCATTACGACAATATCATACTCAGCCCCCAGAGGCCTCGTCGGATAAATATCCGGACTCTCCCAGTATTTAGGGATACTTACGGACATATTCAGCCCATCCTGGGGCTCGGAAAAATTATCCGCAGTAAAGGTATAAGTGCGAAGCACCGAGGATTCCCTACGGCAATAAAAGGCAAGGACAATGATTGCTATAAGAATCACGCCTATAATAGAGCCATATATCGCCGCCCATTTTTTTATGGGCAGGCCCTCATCGTTTATCTTCTTCGACTTCTTCAAGGGACTTTAATCCTCCAGACCAAAGCCCTCATGAACTGCCTGCACGGCACGGTCACAGTCATTTTCGTCGATAAGAACGGTAACTCTGATCTCAGAGGTCGAGATCATCCTGATATTGATGCCGGCATTAAACAAGCACTCAAACATCTTGGCAGCCACTCCGGGATTACTCATCATACCCGCTCCGACTACGGAAACCTTGGCAACGTTCTTCTTGACGTCGATTCTCTCAGCATTCAGCGATTTTGCATGATCCTCCAAGGCCCGGACCGCATCGTCAGCCGTATTCTCATCCACCGTAAAGGAGATATCCTTTTTATTCTCCCTTCCTATGGACTGAAGAATCATATCCACGTTTATTCCTGCCTTGGCTATATAATCAAACAGCTTAAAGGCAATTCCTGGCTTATCTTCAAGACCGATGACCGAGATTCTTGTTGCATTCTTATCTGCGGCTACACCGCTTACAAGCATTCTTTCCACTTTGGTAACCTCCCTGACTGTAGTTCCTTCATTTCTGTTGAGCGAAGAGCGTACAACGAGCTCCACGCCGTATTTTCTTGCCATCTCTACCGACCTGTTGTGCAAAACTCCCGCACCCAGCGTCGCAAGATCCAGTATTTCATCATACGAGATCTCCTTAAGCTTCCTGGCTCCGGGCACGATTCTGGGATCGGCTGTGTACACTCCGTCCACATCTGTATATATCTCACACCTGTCTGCATGCAGAGCCGCAGCCAGTGCTACCGCCGTAGTGTCCGACCCTCCCCTTCCGAGGGTGGTAAAATCGTCATATTTATTGACCCCCTGAAACCCGGTCACGATGACTATTCTTTTTCCTTCGAGCTCATGCTTTATGCGCTCCGTATCTATCCTCTTCAGCCTCGCGCTGCCATATACACTTGTCGTATGCATCGCGACCTGAAAAGCGTTTAATGAAATAGCCGGCACTCCCAGCTTATCAAAGGCCATTTCCATAAGGGCAACAGATGTCTGCTCCCCTGTGACAAGCAGCATATCCAGCGCTCTCTTAGGCGGGTTCGGATTAATATCCTTCGCCTGGTCTATCAGCACATCTGTCATCTTACCCATGGCGGAAAGCACAACCACCAGATCATTGCCTTTTCTGTAGTCCTCAAGGCACCTTTCCGCCACGTTATAGATCCTGTCCTTGTCCGCAACGGAGGTTCCTCCGAATTTTTTCACAATAAGCATCTCTTTCTCCTCTGCGTCTTAAACCACGCCACGCAACTGTTCTTAACTCCTCAAATTCCGAACAGTTACCATACCACTACTTTATTCTGATGCGGTTGAGCACCCGGCTTACCCTGCCTGCGCGCTCTTCAAAATCGGCCTCGGTCATCACGCCGGTCATCACGCCGCACTCTCCCTCAAGGCCGTCTGCTTTAACCACTTTAACCTCGCCGAAAGCCTCCTTTGCCTCATCCAGGGCGCTGTCCGGTACGCGCACAAAGAACGCGCACTTCATATGCTTGTGCTCAGCCGGCTTCAACGCTTCCTTTGAAGCAAAGTTCATTATAGTCCTGCCCCGATGCCTTACCGCATCGATAACATCCCCCACTACAGCACTGGCCGTAGGGAGCTTTCCGGCTCCGGAGCCATAATACATGGAATCCCCCAGCATATTGCCGTGAACAAACACTGCGTTAAACACACCCTTGACACCGCACAGGGGATTTGTTTCATGAACGAGGAAGGGCGCCACCATTGAATACACCTGCTCATCCTGTATCTCGCTCATGGCGAGAAGCTTGACCGCCATGCCCAGCTTTGCGGCATACAGCATATCTTCCTTGGTGATCTTCGTTATCCCCTCTGTATATATATCCTTATAATCCAAAATCTTATTAAAGGCAAGGGAGGAAAGTATGGCTATCTTTCGGCACGCATCATGCCCCTCCACATCCGCCTCCGGATTTCTCTCTGCATATCCCATCTCCTGAGCCTTTTTGAGAGCTGCCTCAAAGCTCTCCCCCTTCTCGGCCATCTCAGTGAGGATATAATTTGTTGTCCCGTTTAGAATACCGGTAATTTCATCTATCTTATTTGCCGCCAGCGCGGAATTGATAGTGCATATTATCGGTATGCCTCCGCCGCAGCTGGCTTCAAAGAGGTAATTTACTTTCTTTTCACGGGCTATGCTCAAAAGCTCTGCCCCGTGATTAGCCACCAGCTCTTTATTGGAGGTACAGACGCTCTTTCCAGCCTGCAAAAGCTGTTTGGTGAATTCATAGGCAGGATCAACTCCACCCATCACCTCACAGACCACACTCACGCTCTCGTCGTTTAAAATATCCTTAAAGTCATGCGTGATCTTTTTTTGGATAGGGTCATTCTGAAAATCTCTTATATCCAGGACATAAGCGACTTCAATGCTCTCGTTGATATTTGCTGCTATAAGCTCCTTATTTGTCTCTATTACCTCGACAACGCCCGAGCCCACAGTTCCATAACCTAATACAGCCACCTTAACCATTTTGATTACCTCTTTAATAAAATCTCCTATATGCTACTCTCCGACCTCTTTGGCTCCTGAAGCCTTCCACTTCAGATAGCCATTGATAAACGGATCTATATTTCCGTCCAGCACGCTGTCGGCCTGAGCGACCTCAACGCCTGTGCGAAGATCCTTGACGAGTTGGTAGGGCTGCAGGAAATATGACCTGATCTGCGAACCCCAGGCAATATTTTTTATCTCACCCCTTATATCAGAAAGCTTTTCAGCGTTGTTTTCCTTCGCCAGCATATAAAGCTTGGCTTTGAGCATCTGCATAGCCTTATCCTTATTCATGTGCTGTGAACGCTCATTCTGGCAGGTAACAACGATTCCCGTAGGGAAATGGGTTATTCTTATAGCGGAGGAGGTCTTGTTTATGTGCTGGCCACCCGCTCCGGAGGAACGATAGGTGTCTATACGTATGTCCTCATCCCTGATCTCCACATCCAGGTCCTCTTCGATATCCGGCATAACATCCAGGGAAACAAAGGAGGTCTGCCTCTTTCCCTGAGCATTAAAGGGAGATATGCGCACCAGTCTGTGAACTCCTCTTTCAGACTTTAAGAGACCATAAGCATTTTCTCCGTTTATCTGGAAATCCGCACTCTTTAGACCGGCCTCGTCTCCGTCCAGTGTACTCAGAACTTCGACCTGGAGGTTGTGACGTTCAGCCCATCTGGTGTACATGCGGAAAAGCATATTGCACCAGTCGCAGGATTCCGTGCCTCCTGCTCCCGCATTGAGTGAAAGAATGGCGTTGTTGTTGTCATACTCCTCCGAAAGCAGCGTCTTTACACGGATCTTTTCAAAATCTGCCTTAAAAGCCTCATAATCCGCCTTTATATCGGGGATAAGCGACTCGTCACCCTCGTCATTAGCCATATCTATAAGGGACAGCATGTCGTCATACTGAGTCTTTATCCGGTTGAAGGTCTCGACATCGTCCTTGAGGCTTCCCAGCTCCTTGGACTGCCTCTGGCTTTTCTCGGGGTCGTTCCAGAAATCCGGCTCCTCCATAAGATGGCCCAGCTCCTCTATCCGGTTTTCCTTCCTCGTAAGGTCCAGAGAATCATGAAGCTCCTGTAATGGCTGTTCATAGCCGCTTAATTCAATTTTAATGTTGTCCAGCTCTAACATAATATTAAGCTCCCACTTTCCGGGGCACTGATGTGCTCAGCACATCAAGGCGTGCCCGAAAAACCTCCTCCGGAGGCTTTTCCATGACAGTTCTTATATTTCTTCCCGCTTCCGCAGGGGCAGGGATCGTTCGGATATACCTTCTTTACCTCCCTTTTTACCGGACCCTTTTTAACGGAATCGTCCTTATTGGTTCCGGTAACCTTAGCTACCTGCTCACGCTCTACCTTCTGCTCTATCTTTATCCTGTACAGGGTACGTACCGTATCTTCCTTAATTCCGTTCGTCATCGCATCGAACATCTCAAAGCCCGCCGTCCTGTACTCGACAACGGGATCCTTCTGTCCGAAGGCCTGCAGCCCTATACCCTGTCTAAGCTGCTCCATATCGTCTATATGATCCATCCACTTTCTGTCGATGACCTTTAGAAGGATGACCCTCTCTATCTCACGCAGGGCCTCGGGTTCAGGGAATTCCGCTTCCTTGCTTTCATAAAGCTTTACGGCATTTTCCTTAAGATAATGCTTGAGCTCATTCTTCTTCATCCCCCTTACGTCGGGTGTCTTAACCGGATTGACAGGGATTATGGGAAGCAGCAGCTCATTGAGCTCCGAAAGATCCCAGCTGTCCTGAGCCTGATCGTCGCCAATACAGGTATCCACAGCGCTCTCGACTATATCTGTGATCATCTTGTAAATGGACTCGCGCATGCTCTCCCCGTCGAGAACCTTGCGCCTTTCCGCATAGATTATCTCTCTCTGGTCGTTGTTGACCGCATCGTAATCCAGCAGATTTTTTCTTATCCCGAAGTTATTGTCCTCTATCTTCTTCTGCGCCTTCTCAATGGCGTTTGTAAGCATCTTGTGCTCGATCTGCTCACCCTCGGGAACATTCAGGGCTTCGAAGACCTTTATCATCCTGTCCGAACCGAAAAGCCGCATTACATCGTCTTCCAGCGAAATATAAAATCTGGAAACACCCGGGTCTCCCTGACGTCCGGAACGACCACGCAGCTGATTGTCAATTCGCCTGGACTCATGCCTTTCGGTACCTATTATCATAAGGCCGCCGGCAGCACGGGCCTCCTCATCCAGCTTTATATCAGTACCACGGCCCGCCATGTTCGTGGCTATGGTGACAGCCCCGTGTATACCTGCATCCGCTACTATCTCAGCTTCCTGCTCATGGAACTTCGCGTTCAAAACATTGTGGTGAATCCCCTGCTTTCTCAGGAGCGCCGATATCTCCTCGGAAGCCTCTATGGTTATCGTACCCACAAGTATGGGCTGCCCGGTTGCGTGAACTCTCTTGATCTCATTTATTATGGCGTTCAACTTTTCCTTCTTTGTCTTAAATACCGCATCCTGAAGGTCAATACGCGCCACCGGCTCATTCGTGGGAATGGTTATTACATCCATTCCATATATCTCACGGAATTCCTTTTCCTCTGTAGCTGCTGTACCTGTCATTCCAGCCTTTTTCTCAAACTTGTTAAAGAAGTTCTGGAAGGTAATTGTTGCAAGGGTCTTGCTCTCCCTCTTGACCTTTACATGCTCCTTGGCCTCGATGGCCTGATGCAGTCCGTCCGAATAGCGCCGGCCGGGCATTATCCTTCCGGTAAAGCTGTCAACTATGAGCACCTGGTCGTCCTTTACCACATAGTCCTGGTCCTTAAACATCAGGTTATGTGCCCGCAGGGCCAGGATTATATTGTGCTGTATCTCAAGATTTTCGGGATCCGCCAGGTTTTCAATATGGAAGAATTTCTCCACCTTTTCCACGCCCTGGGCCGTAAGATTGACCAGCTTATCCTTCTCATTGACGATAAAGTCTCCCGTCTCCTCTATCTCAATGCCCATAATGGCGTCCATCTTGCTGAGCTCATCGCTGCTGGCCTCGCCCCTCTTAAGCTGTCTGGCAAGCAGGTCGCAGGCCTCATACATACTGGTGGACTTATTGCTCTGACCCGATATGATAAGAGGAGTCCTGGCCTCATCTATAAGGACCGAGTCCACCTCGTCGATTATGCAGTAATGCAGGTCCCTCAATACGAGCTGCTTCTTGTAAATGACCATATTGTCCCTGAGGTAATCAAAGCCCAGCTCGTTATTTGTGACATAAGTAATATCACAGGCGTAGGCCTTCTGCCTCTCCTCGCTCGTCATGCCGTTTAAGACAACACCCACGGTCAGGCCGAGGAACTCATGCACCTGGCCCATCCATTCGGCATCACGCTTTGCAAGATAATCGTTTACGGTAACTACCTCGACTCCCTTGCCCTCCAGCGCGTTGAGATAAGCCGGCAAGGTGGATACAAGTGTTTTACCTTCACCGGTCCGCATCTCAGCGATTCTTCCCTGGTGCAGGATTATTCCGCCGATGATCTGTACCGGGTAGTGCTCCATATGGAGGACCCTTCTCGCAGCCTCCCTCACCGTTGCATAGGCTTCCGGCAAAAGGTCGTCCAGAGTTTCCCCGTCAGCAAACCTTTTCTTATATTCTCTGGTCTTCGCGCACAGCTCTTCATCTGACAATGACATCATCTGATCCCTGAGGGACAGGACCTTGTCCACAAGTGGGCGTATCCTTTTCAGCTCATGCTCGCTGTGCGTACCGAAGATTTTATCTAAAATTCCCATTTATTAATAGCCTCCGACATCCGACCGGTAAAAAACCGGAATATGCAGTTTCCTTGCACGCCCCTAAGGCATAGCGGAGATATTTTACCAAAATTCACTATTTAAGACAAGCCATTTATTCTAAGGAAAGACTAATCAATTCAGTCTTTCCTTAGAAGCCTCCGGCGGATGCGCAGAAATTCGCATAGGAAAGGCGCAGGCGCCCGCGAATTTCGCGCGGGAAACGCTTTAATCAGCGTTTCCCTATTCCCGAAAACCCGGATATCCTTAACGAGCCTTTAGGACCATATCCCGGTCTATGGGGGTATTAAGTGTGACTGACTCTCCTGTAAGAGAGTCATACCAGTCCGCATCATATGGAAGCTTGCCCAGACACTCACCGTCTATGACCCCTATAATGTGAAGCGAATCGTATTTATCCGTGTACTCAATGATATTAAGCTTCTCTCCGTTTAAAAATACCCTGTCGGCCGCTTTCAGCCTGGCTCTGATAAAATCCTTCACCCACTGCGCATGCACGGTATGATCTGTCTGCGGCTTACTCCATTTTATCGCATCCATTCCCTTATCCTTACCGTATTCAGCAGTGATCTTATCGATCGTACCTCCATCCTCTATGGCATCGACAAGTAATTCGCGGAATTTATCCCGGTATTCCTTTGCCACAAGTCGTCTGAAGCCTGCATTTTTTGAGTACAATTCATAAAACAGATAGGATGTATCCGGATGAAGCGTACAGAAATTAAAGGTCGAGGGGTCATCTGCCAGATTCTGTCTCGTCTCCCCCAGGGCCTTGTCGTAATCCCAGGCCGGGCCGGCATATATCCTGCTGTCCACTCTGTCGCTATCCTTGTAAAAATAGCTGCTGGTAGACCCGGCCGCAGAATTTTTAACAAGCTCCTCCAAAAGATATTTATCGGCAAAGCTGGTTTCATTGGCTATGTCACCTATGTCCTCACCGCTATAGACCCTGTCCTCCAGCTCCTGAAACCTGTCCCTTATATAGGCTGCTTCCGTCTCAGTAGCTATATACGGCTCCTTTATGCCATAGGTGTCCCCCCTCGAGGTGGTAAACCGGCTGGGATAATCCAGGAGCTTCGCCATAATGGAATAGTCCCTTTCTAGGATATATCCTCCGGTAATGTCCGCTGGATCTCCCCCGATATCATAGCCCAGGCATTCTCCCGGCTGGAGATAGGTCTCATGATCCTCGTTCACAGGAGCATCATTTATGAGCTTATTCATTTTCTCGAGATCTGTGATATCCAGCCTGTCCCTGCTGCTCTCTATCTTTCCACCTATAAGATAGAGGCCCTGATACTGTCCGTTAAAATAGATCTCTGCAAACCTGAAGGAAGGCGTCCCCTTGAGCCCGACATTATGTGCCAGGTCATAGACAAAAGCATTTTTCTCTTCAGAGGCATAGTCATAATTTGCGACAAGGATCCATTTTTTTGAAGCCCCGAGCCCCAGCACTTCCTTTTCGTCTTCAAATTTAAGCTGATAGGCCTTTTTGACCATCTCCCAGGAGGTATTTCCATGTCCTTTAATGTATTCCAGCTTTCCTGTGGCGCTGATCCTTCCGGTCTCATCCGTCACTATCGCGGTACCCGCTTCCTTATGCTCCTTGTCGGCATTGACCTCATCCATATTGCCGGAGTCAGTTTTTACAAATACAGCCGGGAGCCCGTCTGCCCGGACAATACTCAACACGCCCTCATGCAAAATATTATTTGCGGCATCCTCAAACCGGAGCGCATATTGTCCTCCGGCTTCAAGGGAGCTTACCATTGAACCGTTCTTATATGCCTCATACTTTCCAGGGGAAATTTCTATACTCACATGATCTGCATAGAGAAATTTAATTACGAACTGCTCCGGCTCCGCAGACGAGGGCATGAGCATATAGTGATACTCCTTTTCCCCATCCTTGTAGGAATAGCAGAAAATATCCGTTATGCTGTCAAAGCCGTTGCCGTTCAGACTCAGCTGGTCAAAATAGGTATCCCTTTCGCTATACACAGGGTCTCTTCTGACCTTAAAGCTTACAACAAATATAGAAATTGAAAAAAGGCACAACAAAGCTATGCTGAGCCAGACCTTTTTCATAATTTTATCCGTCCACCAAGAATTCAGGCTGCCGCGAAACCGCACGGCAGCCTGACAATAAATATATCAAAATGATTATTTGCGGTTACATGAACGCCAGATATTCATTCTGCCGGCTTCCTTTATCAGCTCGTCCCTGAAATCGGGGTGAGCGATGGAGATAAGTGCCTCGGCACGCTCCCAGGTCGAAAGTCCCTTAAGGCAGACCATCCCGTATTCAGTAACGACATTCATCACATTAGCCCTGGTATCCGTAACTACCGAACCCTCAGGCAGTACGGGAAGGATACGGCTTGCCACGGTTCCGTCCTTCTGCTTAAAGGTGGACGAAAGGCAGACGAAGCTCTTTCCTCCCTTGGACAGATGTGCCCCCATCACGAAGTCGAGCTGTCCTCCGGCTCCGCTTATCTGCTTGGTTCCGGCGCTCTCTGCGTTGACCTGACCGAAGAGGTCGATATTTATGGCATTGTTAATGGAAACAAAATTATCTATGGAGCTGACGCGGGCTATATCGTTGGTATAATCCACCGGCGCACTCATAAGCTCCGGGTTGTCATCCATAAAGTCATATAATTTTCTGGTACCCGCACCAAAAGCGTAGGTCTGTCTGAAACGGTCGATCTGCTTGCGGGAGCCGTTTATCTTTCCGGCCTTGGAAATGTCCACAAAGGCATCCACATACATCTCTGTATGTACGCCCAGGTCCTTGAGGTCCGACTGCGCTATCATAGCTCCCACTGCATTGGGCATTCCTCCGATACCGAGCTGCAGGCAGGCGCCGTTGGGTATCTCCGGAACGATTAGCTCCGCTACCTTCTGGTCTATTTCAGTGGGGGCGCCGCCCGAAGGAATCTCCCCGATGGGCTCGTTGTCTCCCTCTACAATATATTCGACCTTGGAGATATGTATTCCCTCTTCAAAGCCGCCGAGACACCTCGGAACATTCTCATTGACCTCAACGATGATATGGTCGCTGACCTCACAAAGCGCCATCATATGAGAGGCGCTGGGGCCGAAATTGAAATATCCGTGCTTATCCATGGGTGCGACCTGGAACATCGCTACATCCACATGCTTTATATTATTTCTGTAGTATCCGGGCAGCTCGGAATAGCGAAGGGGCGAATAATATGCCAGGCACTTTGACGCCAGCTTACGCTCATAGCCGCTCATATGCCAGGAATTCCACGTAAAGTGCGCTCCGGCATCCTCCCTTTCGAAGATGGCCAGAGGTTTTGTAAGTATTCCGCCTCTTATCTTTACGTCCTCCAGCTCGTCCGTCCTCTTTGCCAAAGCCTTATCCAGCACATTTGCAGTTGTAGAACACCAGCCGTAGTCAACCCAGTCTCCCGATTTTATGATTGAAACCGCCTTGTCTGCTGAAACCAGCTTCTCTTTATACTCTTTCTCAAATTCCATGATCGTCCTCCAAATTATTTATAGTGGATGTCTATTGATCCTATAGTGATTATATTGATAAAATCATTTTTTCACAACAATAATATCTTCGTTTATCACCGTATTTTCATCTACCTTTTCGCCCGTTTCTTCATTTATGTAATTACTTTCCGAGGCAAAGCTGCTGCCCAGCTGGCTGCCCTTAAGGTAGCCCACGTACACATCTCCTATACTCTTGCCGTTCCTTTCATGAGCTATACATAGCTCTTCATCTTCTCCCCATACCTTGTCCAGAAAGGCCTTCCGCTCCGTGAGGAACTGCCTTACCTCTTCCATCTCCTTCTCCCGGTCTTCCCTAGACAAATTCCACCGGACATCATCCATTCCGTTATCTGCCGCTATTTCCAGCTTAAGAGTATCTATATAGCCCCCTTCCGCTGTTATTGCGGGAATGCTATCACTAAACCTTTCCGTATATCCTTTTTTCACCAGGTCCAGAAAGGCCTCGTTATTCATATACAGCTTCCAGAAAAGAGTCGTATTCTCCCTGTGGGCTGTATTAAAGCAAAGGGTATCCGTAGCGTTATTCTTAATATCGCTGGCATTTCCCAGTGCCTTGTCGTAATCCCATACCGGCCCTGCATAGATAAGCGGATCTATCGAATCCCTGTCCTTATAAAAGTAAGAGCTCGTAACCCCCGCTCCGTCATTTTTTACCAGCTCTTCAAAGGCGTATTTCATGGCAAAGCTCTCAAGGTCTATTATCTCCTCAATACTGCTGTCATTTTTTTCCGCCCTTACGTCGATTTCTCCGAAGAGGTCGGCAATATAATTTACTTCGCCCTCCGAGGCATAGGCAGGGGAGCGAAGGATATATTTTTCCCCCGCGTCGGTAATGAATCTGGCCGTCCCGCTCTCATACTTGGAATCATAGTTGTGCTCAACGAGGTAGCCGCCGGTTATGTCGGAGGGCTCTCCGTCAAATTCAAAGCTCACCCTCTCGGCGACATCGTTTATTTCTTCCCTTTTTTCCTGCGTTGGCTCATGAGAGCCTGCGTTGGCAATGCCGTTTAAGCTCTCAAGGTCCGTTATATCTACCCGGTTTTTTCCAATCTCGACCTTCTCCGAGAGCTGATAAAGCCCCCTGTACGCTCCGTCTATGTATAATTCGACCCATTCCAGGTCCGTTACATCATACATCCCGGCCCTTCGTGCGAGCTCATAGGCCACGGAATTTCTTATTTCGGAGATGTCCATTGCATTGGCCAGAAGTATCCAGTTTTTGGCGGAACCCATTCCGAACAGGTTCCGGTTCTTTTTGAGCTTGATCTGATACGGCTTCTTATCCCGCTGCCAGGTAGTGTTTCCATGCCCCTTAAAGCCCTTAAGGGTCTCGTTTAGCTCCTGATTTCCCTCGGAATTTACTATCAATACCTCTCCAGGTGCCCTATAGTCCTTATCCTCGTGTACAGCCTTCAGATTTTCTGAAACAGTTTTTACGAACACGCTCGAGATTCCCTCGGCCTGCTTTATCGTCAAGCCTCCCGTCTCCAGAACATTTCCCTCGGCGTCGTGAAAGGAGACCTCATATCTTTTGTCAAGGGAAAGCTCCTTCATCGGCTGTCCATATCCTATAATAAAACCTTCTCCGCTTTCATCAACTACCGACAAATATTCACTTTCCTTAAATTCTATGGTGGTCCTGTTGAGATCCGCGAAGGAGGGTAGAAAGATCCAGTGATTCAGATAGTCATTTTCCTTATCCGTATAGCAGTAGACTTCCGCGCTCGCGTTAGACCCGGTAGCGCAGAAAACCAGCTCGTCAAAATAAGTGGTGACTCCTG
>JAGBNT010000083.1 GCA_017634255.1 Lachnospiraceae bacterium | reverse complement strand
TATGGCAGTACGGTAAACTCCCGCAAGGGATGAGTTGATGGCTGCCGTGGGACCACCCGACTGTCCGACAATAACGTTGCGCTTCTTCTTTTGCATATTAGCCTCCTTAAAATTAGTATAATGACGTTTGGATCATTTTTTAACAACTATTGCATTGTAGCATAACTGTAAGGGTTGCGAAAGTATTTTATAGTAAATGTCCTATAAATCGTTACTATTAAGTGTTAGACCATACCGCTTAATTGCCGCACAATGCTTTGCGGCGTAACTGCGCAGTACATGAGAAGTTCGCCTGTAAACAGCAACACAATTCTCAATAAATTGCGTTTCAGGAACTACATTTTGTGTTGATAAAACCGCGCATCCTATGTAAAATAAATGGAGATTAAACGTTCTGCCGACTCGGTCATTTTCTTGTACGCCGAGGGTTCCGTAAAAATTCTTTTGGAGGTGATTTGCTTTATGCAGATACTTATCGGTGACAGGAATACCAGTTATACTATCGGATATATCGGAAACAGCACGAAAAGCTTTACGGTTCTTTATACAGAAGAGATACAGCCCGTCGAGGACATCTTTGTCATAAATCCCTTTGACGAGGACCTGAACGGACTTAAGGACTGGATAGTCGATGAGATGAAAAAAGCTAAAGATGAAGGCACTCTGTATGATTACCTGCTCATCCACACAGATATGACACAGGAACAGCTCACCGTCTTCATAGGCGACCTTGAGGCTGTCTCCTCCGATTTTCCCACAAGGGAGATACTTATTTCCTGCAGGGGATAAGAAGCCGCTGCAAAAGTCTTAAAGCTGTTACTGTTCACAGCCTTTCAGGCTACGAACGTAACGGGTTTTGCCAAATAAATCGCCTTCGGCGATGGGGCAAAACCCATTTAAACCACAACACATTGGGGCGTAACTGCGCAGTAAATGCGCAGTTCGCCTGTGAACAGTAACTTAAAGCTTTCTTACGAAATAGAGATACCGGTCAGGCGCAAACATTTTGATGGAGTTTCTTTCGTTGCTGAATATAAAGGTAAAAGCCGCAAGAAATGTAAGCAGGCACACGACCATAACGGCTTTATATGCCAGACCGGCCTCCTTTTCGGTACACCTTCCCACCCGCTCAAGTATCAATAGGGCTCCTGTCAGACTGAGCGGCGCAAGGATATCGCAGATATATCTGAACAGCACTCCACCCACGCAAAAATCCATAAAGGCAGTCAGCACGGTTAAGACCAGTACTGACAGATACACTATGCTGCGCTCCCGTTTATCCTTATCTTTAAGGTCCTTTATCGGCAGCAGGAATACTCCCCAGCAGACCGCCATAACAAAGGCTCCGGCATTTTCCTCCGCATAGAAGCGGTTTCCCGTATGATTTACAAAATCTGCCGTGGTGCGAAGCCAGGGGAAGTCTGCGCTAAGCTGCAGCCCGTCAAAGAAATAGTACCATATTGCCCTGAAGAACTTCTCGAAATCCAAAGTATTATAATGGATATCTCCCACCGTAAGCTGAACATACTGACCAAAATCGAAGGGCGAGGCAAAACGCATATAATTGTACGTCATCACCGTACACTCTCCGAGCCCCAGAGGTACCAGATAGGACAGCGCGTCCTTAAGCCTGTCTTTAACAGACCTTGTCCCGTCTATCAGCACGAAGATAAAGAGGGGCGCAAGAAAGCCCGCTGCCGCTAACGCGCCTATGGTACGGGACCATACCAGCAGGAAGGTAAATATCCCGCAAAGCACAAAATAAAGCCCCCTCCTTATGTTCCTTTGAGAATTGACAGCCCTGAAACCGGACCAGACCGTAAGGTAGAAAAAAAGCTGCATGGAGGCGCTGCTTATGTAATATCTGTCCGCGCAGGACTGAACCATAAGCACATTGCTTCCGAATACGGCTGCCGCAGCAGTCAAATAAAATATCAGCAGGCTCACATTTTTTGCATAGCGCCTGGCGATCTCCCAAAAACAAAGATACGCCGCCGCTATCGTAAGAACCGAAAAGAAAAAGGCCGCCACAAAATATGAGGGAATGTATCTGCCGTTAAGCAGGTAATACGGGAGGAAAAATACAAAAACGGGGGCAGGTCCGAAGTAACAGTAATATTTCCCGTTGTATAAGGCGTAGTCATACATATAGTCCGCCTCGACAGAAGCCCTTTGCGTAATATCATAGGGGTTGTCCAGCTCAAAGAGCCTTTTATCCGGCTCCACCCTCATACTGAGGCTCCCGTTTAAAAAGGCATCGACCATTAAGGCGTGTGAAAGCTCCTCATATTCCCTCGGCTCAGAGCTAAAGGGATATTCCACAGGCCGGGAGATGGAGGTTGAAAGGGCAGGATCAGAGGGCGTCATAAGCCTGTTGACCCCAAAAGCTGTAAGAACGCTTATAAATATGAGCAGGGCATATCCCGCTGCATGCTTTTTATTTTTATGATCCCACTCCGTCTGCCAGAGCTTAAACTCCCATACGCACAGCGGAAATAGTGCAAGGATGAAGATAAGCGACATTCTAAGGACCGATAATTCAAAGGCTATAGGCTCGTCCGCCGTAAGCTCGTTTAACTCAGCCTCCTTATTGTCCCACCATATCCTTATATCGTGCAGCCGTCCGTTGCTTTTTAACCGGACCACAGCCTCCGAATATTTTTTGTCCGAAGGGAGCACCTGCAGCGTATTTGCTATGGTATATTTTTCCCTGTGGGCATCATCCCTTATCTCTATGGTGACATTATTTATTACCGGAGAACCTGAAAAAGCGAGTCTAAGGGTGGAAGTCTTAACGTCAAGACTGTTTATCTCCACCATCTTAAACTCGCTGTCTGTTTTATTTTCAGGAACCTCTATGGGAAACGGCTGCAGATTCCCGGTTGCGATGGCGCTTAAATTAAAGCATACTGCTTCAAAAAATATGCATATGAAAAGCAGTATCAAAACCTTAATTCCGAAAACCCTGCCGTTTCCCCCGATTTTCATTACTTAAAAGGATTCTCCGTAGGATAAGGCAGGCTTGCAGGCTGGTTGTAGTTAAGATCCTCAACCGGCACGCCAATGTACTTAAATACCTCAAAGAGAGCCTTTCCATAGTGACCGAAGGTAACGGCACCGTGGTGAGGATAGTTCTTCTCAATAAGCACATGCCTGTAGAAGCGTCCCATTTCCTTTATAGCGAATACTCCGATGCCTCCGAAGGACTTTGTTGCAACAGGCAGAACCTCTCCCTCTGCAAGATAAGCGCGAAGCTTATTGTCAGCCGTGCTCTGCAGTCTGTAGAAGGTGATCTCGCCGGGAGCTATGTCTCCCTCAAGAGTTCCGTTTGTAACCTCAACCGGAAGTGAACGTGCCATTATCATCTGGTACTTCATCTCATGCGATGCCAGCTTCTTGCTGCAGGTATTTCCGCAGTGGAAGCCCATGAAAGTATCGCTGTGCTTGTAATCGAACTTGCCCTCGATGGACTCTGCATACATATCCTTGGGAACAGAGTTATTGATATCGAGCAGGGTTACGATATCGTCAGAAACGCAGGTTCCGATGAACTCTGACAGACATCCGTAGATATCCACCTCACAGGAAACCGGTATTCCGCGTCCGGTGAGACGGCTGTTTACGTAGCAGGGAACAAAGCCGAACTGTGTCTGGAATGCGGGCCAGCACTTTCCTGCGATGGCAACATATTTGCGGTATCCCTTGTGCTCCTCGATCCAATCCAGAAGAGTAAGCTCATACTGAGCAAGCTTTGCAAGTATCTCGGGCTTCTTGTTTCCTGCCCCAAGCTCCTGCTCCATATCCTTGACAACATCGGGTATCCTCTTGTCGTCGGCATGGTTATTGAAGGCTTCGAAAAGATCCAGCTCAGAGTTTTCCTCTATTTCAACGCCGAGATTGTAAAGCTGCTTTATAGGTGCGTTGCAGGCAAGGAAATTAAGCGGTCTGGGACCGAAGGATATTATCTTAAGCTCTGAAAGACCGATTATAGCCCTGGCAATGGGTACAAAGTCATGGATCATATCAGCCACATCGCCGGCATCTCCCACCGGATATTCGGGAATATAAGCTCCAACGTTACGAAGCTTTAAATTGTAGCTGGCGTTTAACATACCGCAGTAAGCGTCTCCTCTGCCCTGCATGAGGTCATTCTGGCTCTCCTCGGCAGCAGCTGCAAACATCTTGGGTCCGTCAAAGTGCTTTGCAAGAAGTGTCTCGGATATCTCGGGTCCGAAGTTTCCAAGGTATACGCAAAGAGCGTTGCACCCTGCCTTCTTGATGTCTTCAAGAGCCTGTACCATATGGATCTCGCTCTCAACGATGCAGATCGGGCACTCATAAATATCGGCGGCATCGTACTTTCCCTTGTAGGCTTCAACAAGAGCCTTGCGCCTGTTTACTGCAAGCGTCTCCGGGAAGCAGTCGCGGCTTACCGAAACGATCCCGATCTTTACCTGTGGTGTGTTTTCCATTCTGTTCATTAGATTTTTCCTCCTAATAATTAAAAAATTGTATTTTTGTTTTCGACATACCATTGCCAGCCACGGCAGCACATCTAAGGAAAGAATGATAAATCCAGCCTTTCCCTATTTTTCATAAATGATCCTCCTGAGGTCCTCGTGCGTTACCTCAAAGATATTGCACTCCATCCTCTTGGGATCATCCTTTACCATATCATAGCCCCTGTCCAGGGTCTCCTGGGTAACCTCCGTCTCTCCCAGCACCTTTGTTAGGAAATCCTTAAACTCCTTCACATTCCTGAAGCCTCCGGCGGTCAGCAGCTCCCACCTCTCCTCTTCGGGCGCAGCCTCGAGGAAGCTGCCGAGGAAATATCCCACCGCCTTGCCATGGGGTATACCCAGATCATAGGTCAGCGGATAGCTCAAGGCATGGGGTATGGAGGTTCCCGTCTGGGCTATCGCTATTCCTGCAAGAGAAGCAGCGCACATAAGGTTTCTCCTGTCCTCCATCCTTAAGGGTCTTAGTCCCATTAACACCGGCTTAGACTTTACCCACACCCTAAGTCCCTGCAGTGCAGCCATACGGCTGTAGTCATCGGCTTTTTTCATGAACATGCTTTCTACTATATGAGCCAGAGCGTCCACTGCTGTATGTATTATCAGGGACATGGGGGCGTCAATAAGATATTTTCCGTCTATAAAAGAAACCTTTGGGAAAATGCGGTAGGGAATAGAGCCCTTTGTTTTTTTGTCATGCCTGGTCAATACCGCAACTCCTGTGGCTTCCGAACCGGTTCCGCAGGTAGTTGGAACCGCAGCCAGAGGGAGGGTCTTTGCATCCAGCTCCCCTCCGTAAAGGGAGTCAGCCCCTGCCTCAGGGTGCGCCGCCATTAGGGCAATCGCCTTGGCTGCATCCAAAGGAGAGCCGCCGCCTATGCCGATAACAAAATCCGCCTTCTTTTCGATAGCCAGATCCCTTGCCTTCATAACGGTTTCAACAGAAGGATTTTCCTCGACCTCGGCAAATTCGCTCCACCCGATACCCAGCTTATCGAGCGCGTTAATTACATCGTCAAAGGCACCGCATTTCCTGGCGGAGTTTTTACCGGTGACTATAAATGCATTTGTTCCCAGTGCGGATAATTTCTCAGAATACTTCTCTACGCAGTTCTCTTCCTCCAGAAGCTCTGTCGGCATAAAGAATCTCATGATATGATCTACCTTTTCTTTTAGTTTTGGCGTTTGCTCCGCGCCGACCGCAATTGCGGCAGCGCCACTATAATTGCCTCCTGCGGTCAGCCGCATCCGCCGGAGGCTTATAATAAACGAAATTATCTTTTTCGCTTACTATACCATGTTTGTATACTTGTATACAAGATATAATACTGCTATGTATCTCTCAATTTTTTTAGCTCCGACCACGCCAGCGGAACCGTGATCAGCATGGTCAGGACATCCGCGCAGCTCTGGGTGATCTCGACCCCGAAAAGCCCCAGATACCTTGGCAGTATCAGTATTAGCGGGATAAAGAATATGCCGTTTCTCGCGGATGAAGTAATGGAGGCTTTGACTCCCTTGCCGATGGACTGGAGCATCATATTGGACATAACGATAGTCGCCATCAGAAACAGTACGCACGCCTGGCAGCGAAGCGCCACGCTCCCCACCGCGATAACCTCTTCGTCATCCCTGAACCAGGCGATTATCCGGGGAGTAAAGAGGCAGCAGGCAGCGCCTACAGCCGCCAGAAATATGGTCCCATATTTTACACAAAAAAAATATCCCTCGCGCACACGGTTCTTAAGCCCCGCCCCGTAATTAAAAGAACAGACAGGCTGATAACCCTGCCCGAAGCCGATGAGGGCGGAGGCGAGAAGCATCGTGACCCTTGTGACTATGGACATTCCCGCAATGGCGGCGTCTCCGCCGTATCTTCCCGCCATCACGTTTAAAAGCAGGGTCGAGGTAGCCGCAAGCCCCTGTCTGAAAAGCGAGGGCAGACCTCCGTTTACTATTTCCTTTAGATACAGTCCCTTAAATCGTACATTTTTTATACTGAGCTTGATATTCTCTCCCTTTGTGCTTCCGACGAGCAGGATAAAAAAGCTCGTAATCTGCCCTCCTATCGTGGCAAGGGCGGCTCCTCTCACCCCCATTTTAAACACGAGTATCAGCAAGGGGTCCAGCGCCACGTTTATGACCGCCCCGCTTAAGAGCCCTACCATGGCGTACATGGCGCTTCCCTGAAACCTCAGCTGGTTGTTTATAACAAACTGACCTATCATAAAGGGTGCGCCTATAAGGATTATCCTAAGATATGAAACCGTATCCTCCATGGTGGAGGAGGTTGCGCCGATAGCATAGGCTATCCCGGTGGAAAATTTAAGCCCTGCAAGCATGAGGACAACACCTGCAGCCAGAGCAAGGGCAAAGCTGAAAGATGCCATCTCGCTCGCCGTCTCCTTATCCCCTTTCCCCAGAGATCTCGACATAAAGCTGCCGGAGCCCTGTCCGAAAAAGAAGCCCGTAGCCTGTATTATCGCCATAACTGAAAACACGAGCCCCACTGCGGCGGTTGCCTGTGTAGATATCTTTCCGACAAAGAACGTGTCCGCTGTATTGTAAATCCCCGTTACGAGCATACTGATTATCGTTGGTATGGCAAGCGCCGTTATCAGCCTGGGGACCGGGGTTGTAGTCAGATAGTCACGTCTGTTCATGCTAAGCCTTTTAAAGCTCCATTGCCAGGTCGTAAACCTCCTGGTTAAGCTCCTTTATATAGTCCATATATTCATTCATCTGCTCGATATCATCGTCAAAGTCCTTCTGAAAGTACTTGATGAGGTTGAAAAACGCCCATGCCGAATTTGTTTCGGGATAGACTGTCGCCTTAAGAAAATACTCCCTGCCCGCTGCCCGGTTGATGTATTTTTTACAAACTATCTTCCCGGAAGCGGAGGATATCTCTCCTGTAGTATAAAAAAGTCCCAGACGGTTTGCGGCATAGGGCTCGTACCTGTCTGCCGCGCTCTTTAAATGTCCAATATAAGACTCCACTATTTCCGCCAGCTCGCTGCTCTCCGGCTCCTCACTGCCTGTCTTTACAGCCTGCTCCGCCTCCTTCGCCGCAAGGTTGTTACAGGCATATATATAGCCCTCCCTGGCAGCCGCCTCAAAGAATTTCCGCGCCGTATCCGCGCATCCCTCCATGGTCTCGCAGTCATAATCCCCCGGATAGAACTCCAAAAACAGCGGTTCTTCCAGCTCCTCCCTGAATACAGGCTGCAGCGCCTTAAAGAGCTCCTCCTTTTCCGAGGCCTCTGAAAGTACCCGCGCCATTAGATTTACAGCTGCGGCGGAGTCTACGTTTCTTATACAGGCTGCCGACAGTGCAAAGGCAGTTTCCAGCCTGTCCTTTAGCGCCATAGCCTCTATCTCGGGAATGTCCTCACATTTTTGCAGGACGGAGCTTCGCCGGTAGTTTACAAGGTAATAGCCTATGTCCCAAAAAGACAGGGGATAGGACTCTCCGCTGCACCTCCACTCCCCGTTTTCCCCCGCCTCTATCCCTGCGGAGCGCATATAGAGTGAGAATGCCTCCCTGTAAGGGTAGCGCCTCAATATCTTCCTGTTAAAAATCAGATCGGCATAGAGCTTTAGTGCCACGGTATTGCCCCCGTCCGCCATATACATTATCTCTCTTTCGGCGGTAGGCGTGGATATCCCGTATTTTTCCAAAACTCCCTCGGAATATTCCTTTAAATGCTTCTTATAGCTTCTGTCACTGAAAAAGCGCTTCATTTCAATTCCTCCCAATCCCCGTCTTCCTCGTACTCTTCGTATCCGTCCCCGTAATAATCCTCTTCATCATCATACTCTTCGTAATCGCCGTATTCATCGGCATCATCCCGGGCATACTCTCCCGGGTCGTCCTCCTGTGCCCCGTCATCCTCCGCATATCCCGCAGGCTTTTTTATGAACAGGTTCAGGATGTGGCTCAGGTGAATGATGAAGATTGCGGTAAGCATGAAAACATGGGTATAAAAAATACCCACTATATAATAGTTTCTCTCCAGAAGATATCCCGCCTTAAAGCCGAAATTAGTAAGCAGCCCCATAAGCGTCATACCCAGTATGAGCAGCGGCAGATTCTTGAAGGCATTTATTATCGCCTCCAGAAAGTCTGAAAAAGAGGCGTCGAAATATACGAACCGCCCCACCATAAGGCCCAGGTAATACATCATCACAGGGCTGTATTCGCTCTCGTCACCTATAAAATTCAGATATATAAGTATGAGGATAACATAGAACATCGCCAGCAGGCGTATTGAAGCTTTTTCGGACTTGTCTATCCTTTTAAGCGGTATGATGAACCTGTCCAGCAGCGTATTCAGCACGCAGGAAAGGCAGATTAAAAGCAGCAGGATAAAGTCCTTCCAGGACTCCCATATGCCGACAAAGGTGTCTATACCGGCTCCTCCTGCCCCCTCCTGCGCCAGAGTATATATATGGTTAAGTATCACATAGGAGCAGGAAAAGAACATGACGGAGCTCCCCGAAATTATCATCTCGTAAAAGCGCTGTACAAAATTATGCGAGCGCTTATAAAATGCCGCCTTTCTGGCGTTCCTGCCGACGGACGAGGTTGCGAGGGCAGCTCCTCCGATTATAAGCAACACACATATCAGGCAGCCTGCCAGAGCGACAGAAAAAAATATCAGCCTCTCTCCCCAGCCGAAATCCGGATTTAAATATGCCTCAACAGTCATTTTACTGCTCCCCTCATGCTTTTTTGTCTGAGACTGCCGGGCCTTTTCATTCCGATAGCTCCCGCAGGGCAGACTTTAGTACACTCTCCGCACTGGATACACTCATGATCCCCCACATGCGCGATATCCATTTTACAGCTCCTTACACAGGCTCCGCAGCCGCTGCACTTCTCATTATCCACTGTCACATTACAAAACGCAACCTTGTTAAAGAAGGAATAGAAGGCTCCGAGAGGGCAGATAAAACGGCAAAAAGCCCTGTAACAGACTGAACACATTATAACACACAAAACCAGCACAAGGACCTTCCAGGAAAAGAGCATGCCAAGGCTCCCCCTTAATCTTTCATCCATCAGCACCAGCGGTATTCCTGCTTCCAGCGTTCCCGCCGGACATATATATTTGCAAAATCCGGGTTCCCTCTTTATCAGTGGGATGACTACGACAAAGCCTGCCAGGATAACGTATTTCAGGTATGACAGCGCCCTTGTCACCCGGCTCTTTTTCAGCTTCGGAAACGGCAGCTTGCCGATAAGCTCCTGAATAAGTCCGAAGGGGCAGAGAAACCCACAGATAAAGCGTCCGAACAGGACTCCGAACAGCAGCAGGGTTCCAAGCATATATGCGGGAAATTTATAGGAGGTTTTCTGGATGGCTCCCTGCAGGCTTCCCAAAGGACAGGCAAAAGCTGCACCGGGACAGGAATAGCAGTTAAGTCCGGGAACGCAGGCTCCCTTTAAATTTCCCTTATAAATCTTTCCGGTCGCAAAGCCGGTAAGATTAAAATTATACAAAAGCGCGGCGATAAGCTGTGTATACCTTCTGCCGTGCTCACGTAAAAATCCAGTAGCCTTCATCAGCCTATCCCTATACATTCCATACAGATCGTTATCGCCTTGCTCCTTACCTCTGAAAAACCGTCTGTCGCAAAGCCGACGATCAAAAGTACAACGGCGACGGTAAGAAGGACTATCCTTATATTATCCTTATTTTTAGCCATTTGCAGTCCCTTAATCCTTCTTTCGCTTTTCCTCCCGCAGGAATTTTTCCTCCTCGACGGTGAGCTCTATCTTGTCGTTCATATATTTGTCCGCATTCATGGCCTTGCCTACGGGCTTCATGCCTGCATAAGCTATAAAACCGGCGAGGAGCGTAAAACATATGCCCAATATGATACCTATAGATATATCGAAAATCCCACCGCCCAGCATGGTCACAAGTATAAAGAAAAGCAGCAGCCAAAGGACGTATTTCACCTTGCTTATGGGGAGGTCCCCGATAAGCTCCCCTGTCTGTCCGTTCATGGCGAAGATCCAGTTCTTATCCTGCCATTTTGTGGTCAGTACCCAGGCGGGGAGCAGGGCATAGTCGGTCTTTTCGAGATTGACTTCAATATCCACATGCCTGTCTGTGACATCTGCATGCTGGATCGTCTTGACCGTAACATTTCGTATAGTCTCCTTTATCCTCTCTTCCGCTCTCCCCTTGTTTTCAGCCTCCTCCACATCGAACCGCTCTGCCAAAAAGCCCGGCAGATAAGTCATGGAGAAGGGCTTGAGCGCCTTAAAATCATAGGGCTCTATCGAATCCATGAGACTGTCATCCATGCGCTTGGAGGCATCCGCCGGAACATGTTTAAAATCCATGTTTCCTGCACGGCGGACCTCGTAGTACTTAATATATTTAAATTCCCCCCTTACAGTGGTGTCCGAGGCATCAAAGATCCCGTCTATCTCGGCATTTCCGTTGAAGAGCCAGAAGGGCACGTACACTCCCTGTATCTCTTCCACATGGCTCTTCG
>JAGBNT010000082.1 GCA_017634255.1 Lachnospiraceae bacterium | reverse complement strand
CGCTTTAAGTTTTAAATGAGTCATATTCTTTGATAGTTGCCATAATTATGAATCATCCTTTTTTATTTTTCACTATAATGTGACTTACACTGAGCAATCATAATAGCGCCGTCTTCGATTTTAAATACAAGGCGATTCTTCTCGTCAATGCGGATGCTCCAATATCCCGAAAGATTTCCTTTCAAAGGTTCTGGTTTACCTTTACATTTATATCCGTTTCGTTCGATATCTCTTAGTAATTCGTTTATTCTTTTGAGAGTCTTCTTATCTTGTGCCTGCCAATAGACGTATTCCTCCCAGGCAATATCAGACCAAATTTTGTTCATCAACCCTCCTCAACTAAGTCGTGTTTTTTACCTTTGCCGGATTCAAGCTGATGAATAGACTCTTCTAAGACTTGCTGGTTTGCAGGACTGTAGAAGGGGTCTATCGATACTTCAAAGGGGATTCTCATTTCATTACCAAGCTTTACAAGGTAAAGATTTATGGCTGTTGACATGGTCATTCCGAGAGCATTACATGCTAATTCAGCTCTTTTCTTAACGTCATCGTCGATTCTCATACTTAATTGTGCCATGATATATACCTCCTTATACCCCTCCTTATACGGTTTAACTATCGTCACACCCTAATTGTAATTCGCTGTATATTCATTGTCAATACGTATATGTTCTTCAGACCTCACCCATTAAACACCCTTTCATCCAGCATGTTTTCGCTCTTTGCAGCCACCGTGGTAACAACGGCGTCGCCGGTAACATTCGCCATGGTCTGCATCATAGAGACGATGGGGTAAAGGCCCATGACAATGCTTATGGCCTCGGCCGGAACACCGATCTGGGGGATAAGGAGCGTCAGGCACACAAGATTTCCTCCCGGAACTCCCGGTGAACCCACCGAAAGGACGATTATTGAGACAAAGAGCTGCATAAGCATGGCTGCCGTCACGGGGAGGCCGTAGATCTTAGCAAAAAACAGGGAAGTTATCATCAGAGTTATACAGCTTCCGTCCATATTGATGGTCGCTCCCAGCGGCAGCGAAAAGGAATAGACCTTCTCCGAGATTCCTAATCTTTTGCACTGATTTATCGATGACGGAAGGGCCGCATTGCTGGAGGACAGCGTAAAGGCCGAGATCATCGCCGGATAGTATTTCCCGAGGAATTTAAACGGATTTAACCGGCCTGCCACAAGAAGGATCACAAGATACACGACAATCATCAGAATATCACCGATATATACCACCGGCAGCCAGACGATCACGTCCATGAAGGAGGATATGTGCATATTTGCCATCATCTTCGCCATTGAGCAAAAGATCATAACAGGCAGGAAGGACACGATACCCGCAGTCAGCTTGGAGAAGGCGGCGTTCATCGAAGCGACGAACTCCTTCGCCATAGGATATTTTTTGGACAGCGCCGCGCAGGACAGGCCCAGGGTCACGGCAATGAAGATGATCTGCAGCATATTGGACTTCTGAAAGGGCGTTATGATGTCCGTGGGAACTATCCCCACCAGCGTATCCTTAATGGAAACCACTGCATCCGCTCCCTTAGCCACGGTTTCGGAAGCTGCTTCGGCGCTGACAGAGGACGAAAGCTGCGGATTGCCGATCGGCATCAGCATATAGGTGCCGTAGCCGACAAAGATTGCAAGCACGGAGGTCAAAACATACATAAGCGCCACCTTGACGGCTATCCTGCCCAGGGCCCTGATATCGGAAAACTCTGCAATAGAGCTGGCAATGGAAAAGAATACCAGGGGCGCCACTATCATTTTGAGCGCATTTATGAGCAGAGTATAAACCGGCGAGAAAATGTTTGTAACGGCAAAATCAGTGACATTTTCCGGAGCAAAGCTCTGAAGCAGCAGTCCTGTCAGAATACCAAGAAAGAGCGACAACAGCGTAATGATCAGATTGGCATACGGAGAGCTTGTCACCTGCTGCACGACATATATTCTACCCTTGTCACAGCGCACAGTCAGGCTACCGCCGAAGATCTTCTCCATGAGACGCAGCAGGGCCTCGTCCGCTTCCCCCTCTTCACCCGAAGCCTTCCCGTCTCCGATCAAAAGTCTTTTTTTAATGTCGGCTATCGTAAAGGGCTCTCCCTTTCCGGCGTAACGGACATAGATATTGCTCAGCCACCTGCCGACGCCGATACGAACCTCGCTGCCCTCTTCCCTGTTCTCATAGATCTTTTCTAAGATCTCTTCTGCCGCGAGAATCGCCTTGGCCGACTCCTTTGAGGAAATCTTGTGTTTTCCCAGAGACTCCCGGATATGGTCCAAAATCATAGGAATCTCATTTCTGTCACAATTAAAAACTCTCTCCTGCATTGCCAAACCCTAAACCCTTCCTGTTACTATTTATAAATAATTATTATAACAAACGACAAAAAATATAGTGTCGGGGCAGGTATTCACCCGCTTCCCGACACTAATAAAACATACTAATGTGAAAAAGTTACCGGAGGGAGAAAACGTCCACTGGACGTTTTCTTATTTCTTAAACTTAAAAGCCTTAAATCCGGGATAGATAGCTCCGCCACCAAGCTCTTCCTCTATTCTTAAGAGCTGGTTGTACTTTGCAACTCTCTCAGACCTGGAAGGAGCACCAGTTTTGATCTGTGCGGAGTTAAGAGCAACTGCGAGATCGGCGATCGTGGTATCCTCGGTCTCACCTGAACGGTGGGAAACAACTGCGGTATAGCCTGCCTCATGAGCCATCTTGATAGCCTCAAGGGTCTCGGAAACAGAACCGATCTGGTTAAGCTTGATAAGAATGGAGTTACCTGCGCCAAGCTGGATACCCTTTGCAAGACGCTCTGTGTTTGTAACGAAGAGATCGTCGCCTACGAGCTGAACCTTGTCGCCAAGCTCCTTTGTCATAAGCTTCCAGCCTTCCCAGTCCTCTTCATCCAGACCATCCTCGATGGAGTAGATGGGATATTTCTCAACCAGCTCCTTCCAGTGAGCAATAAGCTGCTTGGAGGTGAACTTCTTGCCGCTCTTAGGCTGCTTGTACTCGCCCTTCTTGCTGCCCTTCCACTCTGAGGAAGCAGCGTCCATAGCAAGAACGAAATCCTTGCCGGGCTTGTAGCCAGCCTTCTTGATAGCCTCAAGGATGTGCTCGATAGTGTCCTCATCGCTCTCAAGGTTAGGAGCAAAACCGCCCTCGTCACCAACTGCCGTAGTATTGCCTTCCTTCTTTAAAAGAGCCTGAAGAGCGTGGAAAACTTCCGTACACCACTGAAGACCCTCTCTGAAGCTGGATGCGCCGGCAGGCATGATCATAAATTCCTGTGTATCAACGGAGTTGGTAGCATGAGCACCGCCGTTTAATATATTCATCATGGGAACCGGAAGCCTGTTTCCGTTAGCGCCGCCGAGGAAACGATAAAGCGGGATATCGAGAGCAGTAGCAGCCGCCCTGCATGTAGCGATGGAAACAGCGAGAATAGCGTTAGCACCGAGCTTTGACTTGTCAGCCGTGCCGTCAGCTGCAAGCATAGCAGCGTCTACAGCATAGATGTCGGATGCGTCCATTCCTGCAAGAGCCTTGTTGATAACGGTGTTGATGTTCTTAACCGCCTTAGAAACACCCTTTCCGCCGTACTTTTTCTTGTCGCCGTCACGAAGCTCAAGAGCTTCGAACTCACCTGTTGAAGCGCCGGAAGGAGCTGCTCCGCGTCCTACTGTGCCATCACATAAGATGACCTCAGCCTCAACAGTCGGGTTTCCACGGGAGTCTATGATCTCGCGGCCCTTTACTTCCTGGATTTTTAGACATTTACTCATTTTAAATCTTCCCTTCCTTTCTTATTTATGTCACGATTTTTAGGTCAAAAGTACTTCGTGCTTTAACACCTTTTGACCCTGAAATCATGTCACAAGACTATAAACATTAAGAATATATCACAGTAATATGATATTATCAAATAAATTGTATGAAATCAGTACCCAATTTTCCTATTCTGGCAAGTGCATATACCTCTACTCCTGCCACTTCCACCTTTCTCCTGCCCGGCTGGAAGGATTTTTCTATTAAAACGCCCAGTCCGGCTATGGTCGCATGGGTCATCCTAAGGAGCCTTATGGCTCCGGTTGCAGCCTCTCCGTTCGCCAGAAAATCATCCACAATAAGGATGTGATCATTTTCATTTATAAACTTCGGCGAAAGCGTCAGCTCATAGTGTTTGCCCGTAGTAAACGAGGTCACTTCTGTCTGCAGCAGGTTTCCGTTAAGTACCTTGGAAGGCTGCTTCTTTAACACTACCAGCTTAACCCCCATTGCCTTGGCGGTAAATACGGCAGGCGCTATACCCGAGCTTTCTATCGTAGCAACCTTTGTAATACCCTGACCCTTGAAATGCTCAGCAAATTCCTCTGCCATTTCTTCCATGAACTCCGGCTCGATCTGGTGGTTGATAAAGCTGTCTACCTTTAAGATGTCCTCGTTGATCGCCCTTCCTTCTTCTAAGATTTTGTCTTCGAGACGCTTCATAAGCATTTTTCTCCTTTTATTTTTATTGATGTCAATAAAACAAAGTAAAGCTCCACTTGCCCTCGTTGTCCTGCTTGGCGCGATAGAGCATTCCTCCGATGGAGTCCACGGCGTAGACATCTCCCGTAGAGGTGAGGTTGCCGCTGCTGTCTTCTAAATATTCATCCACCAGATAATAAGTCCTGTTTCCCTCTCTTGCCGCATAGTCACATTTAAAGACATAGCGCCCCTTTCCGCTTTCAGGAGTCCCGGGAAGAGGATTTCCGAAGATATCCGCCATATGCCTCGACGCCACGAGGGAGGCAGTCACATAATTTATCGCATCAGTCGTGGAATACGCGGCTGACAGGTTTAACTCATAATTAACCTCTGTAACCGGGCTCTTCACTCCCTTATCCGAGATAAAGATGAATTTATATGTACTCTTCCCAAGCTTCATCGTAAGCTGCTTTTCATAGGGCTGGGAGTTTTCGTCGGGCTCGCTCCCGTCCGTTGTATAATAAGCCGAAACCCCCTGGGGAACTATAAGATTTATATAGTCCGGCTGATCAAAGACGCCGGAGGCGGGAACCACTACCGGAGTCTCCGGGGTCTCGAAATCGACCTTATATTCCGCCGCTGCCGTATCGCTTACAAGGTCATAGGTATTGACAAATATTGCCTTGACCACTGTATCGCCCTCTTTAATGTCTATCTCCCCGGAGTAGGCGTTGGAATTTACCGTAGGCTCGCTCCCGTCCGTGGTATAATAGATGTTCCCCAGCTGCTCGCTGGTTATCTTGAGCTTAAATTCTTCGCTGTATTCCCCCGGAGGAGTTTCGAAAACCGGCGGCAGTGCAAGATAGCCTGAAAATTTTTCCCTTACGGAATCATCGCTTATCGTCGAGAGGGTCTCGTTGATCTTATCGCTGTCCGAACGCTCCGCATATATTTCTATTAAGGCGGTAAGTGCCGCTTCATTTCCGGGATTGTCATTTAAAAAGGTACTAAGGACCACAAGGGCCTTTTCACTGTCTCCGGTCTTTATCAGGGAATCGGCATATTTAATGGTAATATTCTCGAGCTTTTCGGGCTCGAGCTCCTCATCGGAAGCCACTATCTGCTCATAAGCTTCGAGCACGGTTTCATAATCGCCGCTTTCATAAGCCTCCTCAGCCTCTGCTGTCAGGGCTTCGGCGCTTTGGCCCGTTCTCATCCTGCTGTAAAAGACAATGGTTATGATAACGGCAACTGCCAAGAGCACAGCTATGACAGTAACAACAAGCCTGGTTCTATCTATGATATTTACGGTCTCATTGGTCGCCGGAAGCTCTACCGTATTCTGGTCAACCCGCCGTCTTCCATCAGGTGTTATCTCAGAAATGCTGTCGGAGATAACGTCCTGGGATACCGCGATACTCTCCTCTATATCGAGGTCATAGTCCGGCACCATCTGTATGGCAGTGCCGCAGGTCGGGCAAAACATCTTCCCTTCCGGTATCAGACCGCTGCATTTAGGACAATTCATTTTAAAATCTCGATTTACAAAGGTTTGCAGCCTTTAAAGTATTCTTCATAAGCATGGCAATGGTCATAGGTCCGACTCCTCCCGGAACCGGAGTGATAAAGGAGGTATGAGGTGCCACCTCGTCGAATTTGACATCCCCGCAAAGCTTCCTCCCGTTATTGCTCTCGGGATCTAGGCGATGGATGCCGACATCTATGACTACGGCGCCCTCCTTTACATATTCAGCCGTGATAAATTCCTTCTTTCCTACGGCAGCCACAAGTATATCCGCTCTGGAGGTTATCTCCTTAAGGTTTTTTGTTTTGGAGTGGGTGACGGTAACGGTACCGTTTTCCCTGAGCAAGAGCATAGCCATAGGCTTTCCCACGATATTGCTGCGTCCTACGACTACACATTCCTTGCCTTCTATGGTTATTCCGGAGCGCTTTATAAGCTCTATAATCCCGGCAGGTGTACAGGACACAAAGCCCTCGCTTCCAATGGAGAGCGCTCCCACCGAGGCGCGAGAAAAACCATCCACGTCCTTTTCAGGCGAAATGGCTTCGATAACCTCATCTTCATTAAGACCCTTTGGCAGGGGAAGCTGACAGAGTATGCCTGAGACGCTCTCGTCCTTATTGAGCCTGCCGATAAGCTCCAATAGCTCCTCCTGGGTCGTGCTGCCGGGCAGCTCGTAAGAAATCGACCTTATATTGCAGTACTCACAGGCATTCTTTTTATTTTTTACATAGACCTGGCTGGCAGGGTCGTCGCCTACAAGAATAACAGCCAGTGACGCATCTATTTTATCCTGCCTTATCCTGTCCCTTACCTCATCCTTTATCTGCTGGGCTATTGCCTTACCATCTATGATATTCATACTTCCTCCAAGATCAGAAAAGTCCCACTATATTTCCGTCGTCATCGACGTCGATAGCATCCGCCGCCGGTACCTTCGGCAGACCGGGCATCGTATTTATGGAACCCGTAAGGGCAACTATGAAGCCTGCCCCGTTTGATATATAAACATCGCTTACATGAAGCTTAAAGCCCTCGGGTGCGCCCAAGAGCGTCGGCTCATCCGAAAAGGAATATTGCGTTTTAGCCATACATACAGGCATTTTATCCAGCCCCAGCTTCTCTAACTCAGCTATCGCCTTATTGGAAGCGGCGACATATTCAACACCGTCGGCGCCGTAGATCTCGCGGGCTATTATATCTATCTTATCCTTTATCGGAAGCTTTTCATCGTAGAGGAATCTAAACTCCGAAGGCTTGTTTACAGCCTCAATGACCTTGCCGGCAAGGTCTAAACCGCCTTCTCCGCCCTTCTCCCAAACTGAGGAAAAGGCAAATTCAGCGCCTCTGGCACGGACATAGTCCTCTACAAAGCTTCTTTCCGCGTCGCTGTCGGATATAAATTCATTCAGGGCGACAACGACAGGAACGCCGTATTTATTTAGATTATCTATGTGTCTGCCTAAATTGGCAATACCTTTTTTAAGCGCATCCATATTTTCGCTTGAAAGGGAGTCCTTGGGAACTCCTCCATTGTATTTTAAAGCCCTTATTGTGGCGACCAGGACCACTGCATCGGGCTTTAGCCCTGCCTGGCGGCACTTGATATCGAAAAACTTCTCCGCTCCCAGATCCGCACCGAAGCCTGCCTCGGTAATGACGTAGTCAGCTATGCCAAGAGCCGCCCTTGTGGCACGCACGGAATTACAGCCGTGGGCTATGTTCGCAAAAGGTCCGCCATGCACTATGGCAGGAGTATGCTCCAGCGTCTGTATGAGATTCGGCTTTATGGCATCCTTAAGCAGGGCAGCCATAGAGCCCACTGCCTTGATATCTCCTGCTGTTACCGGCTTTCCGTCGAGGTCATAGGCAACTATCATCCGAGACAGCCTCGCCTTTAGATCCTGCATATCGCTTGCAAGGCAGAAGACAGCCATAACCTCGCTCGCCACGGTTATCGTGAAGTGATCCTCCCGCACAAAGCCGTCAACCTTCGAGCCGAGACCTACGACGACGTTTCTTAATACCCTGTCGTTTAAGTCCAGGCACCGTTTGATGACTATATGCCTGGTATCGATGTTTAAAGCATTTCCCTGTTGAATGTGGTTGTCGAGAAGAGCCGCGCAAAGGTTATTTGCGGTAGTGATGGCATGAAAATCCCCGGTAAAGTGCAGATTTAGCTCATCCATCGGAACAACCTGTGCCATTCCTCCCCCTGCGGCTCCGCCCTTTACCCCGAAGCAGGGACCGAGGGACGGCTCCCTCAAAGCGATAACAGCCTTTTTATTCAGCTTCCCGAAAGCCTCACCGAGACCCACCGTTGTGGTAGTCTTTCCCTCTCCTGCAGGAGTGGGATTTATGGCTGTGACCAGAATGAGCTTACCCCTCTTGCCGCCGGTATTTCTTTTTAGAAAGTCCTCGGAAAGCTTTGCCTTATATTTTCCGTAAAGCTCGAGGTCGTCAGCTTCTATTCCTAATTTTTTTGCAACCTCGGTTATGGGCTCTAACTGAGCCTCCCTCGCAATTTCAATGTCTGATTTCATGCTTTTCCTTTCCGCCGCTCTTTATGCGGCACGTGAAGAGAAATTCCGAAGGATTTCTCTGATGCGATCATTGCATTGGAGACGCTTTAGCGGCACCAATGCGAAGTTAAAAGTCATGTATCGACATGACTTTTAATCTTTCCTTTCCGCCGCTCTTTATGCGGCACGCGAAGTTCATAAATTTTCAAAATCCTGCTCACTCATGAGTATCTGCCTTGCCTTTGTTCCATCCTCCTGGCTTACCACTCCGGCGTCGGCAAGCTGATCCATAATGCGCGCGGCCCTGTTAAACCCTATCCTGAACTGTCTTTGCAGTATTCCTATGGAAGCCTTCTGTTTATCTATGATAAAGCGTCCGGCTTCGTAAAAATAATCATCCCTGTCGTCATTGGCTGCCAGCGAAGCCCCGGAACCGCTATTCTCTTCAGCTCCCGAAGCCGCGGCATGTGCCTCTATCTCCTGGCTTATATCCTCTTTTACGGAATTATCCACAGCATTTTCGTTGATGATAAAATCCACTACGGACTGAACCTCTCCGTCTGAAACGAAGGGCGCCTGTATCCTCTCAGGTCTTGGATAGTTCCTCGGGGCAAAGAGCATATCTCCCTTACCCAAAAGCTTTTCAGCCCCGTTCGCATCCAGAATGGTTCTCGAATCCGTCCCTGAGGACACCATGAACGCTATCCTCGAAGGCATATTCGCCTTGATAAGTCCGGTGATGACATCCACCGACGGTCTCTGCGTTGCGATTATAAGGTGTATGCCCGCCGCACGCGCAAGCTGTGCCAGACGGCAGATATAGGTCTCCACCTCGGATTTTGCCACCATCATAAGATCCGCCATCTCATCCACGATTATAATGACCTGCGGAAGCGGCGAGGGCAGAGGTATCTCCTCCCCCTTCTCGTTGTATTCGGGTTCATGCGGCTCCTCATGGAGCTTTTTCACCTGGGCGTTGTAGCTCTTAAGGTCCCTGACCCTCATCTTTTCGAAAAGGTCGAAACGCCTTGTCATTTCTGTAACTCCCCAATGAAGAGCCCCGGCGGCCTTTCCCGGATCGGTGACAACCGGCGCCATAAGATGGGGCAGACCGTTATACATGGAAAGCTCAACTCTCTTGGGGTCGATTAGTACGAGCTTGACCTCCTCCGGTCTTGCCTTAAACAGCACGGACATTATTATAGTATTTACACAGACGGACTTTCCCGACCCGGTAGCTCCTGCTATAAGGAGGTGGGGCATGTCGTCAATATTCGCCACAACATTCTTTCCGGCAATGTCCTTACCCACTACAAAACCGATCTTGGATTTTACATTCTTAAATTCCTCGGAATCAATTATATCCCTAAGCATTACCGTAGAGGTCTGCTTATTCGGTATTTCAATTCCAACGGCTGCCTTTCCGGGTATCGGAGCCTCTATCCTTATGTCGGTGGCAGCAAGATTTAATTTCAGGTCATCGGAAAGAGAAAGTATCCGGCTGACCTTTACTCCCTGCTCTATCTTTATTTCATAGCGGGTAACCGCAGGTCCCCGGCTGATATCCGTAACCTCCACATTGATGCCGAAGCTTGCCAGAGTGCTCTTAAGCTTCGCGGCTGTTTCCTCAAGCTCCGCTTTGGAATCCAGTGTCTCACTGCTTCCCTTCTTTAAAAGCTCCACGGGAGGGAACTTGTATTCGGCTTTTTCTTCGGCAGCAGGAGCCTTTTTTACAGTCTCCACTGTATCCTGGCTTGCTGCGATGACAGGCTTTTCCCTGTCGCTCTCTTCAGGAGCTTCTGTTTCAATTTCAGGAATTTCCTCTCGAAGCTCGGCAGCTTCCCCGATGCCGCGAACTTCCTCAACTATCTCGTCAGCCGCCTCCTCAGCATCGGAAACCTCTTCGGCATCGGAAACCTCCCCGCTGACCTCAAAAGCCTCTATAACCTTTTCATCTGAGTTATCAGGCTCTTCGGTGACCTCTTTGACCTCCTCTGCGAGGCTAAAGCCAATGTCGCTTAGCTCTATCACATTTTTACTCTCTTCCCCGGTTTCAGAAGCTTCATTTTCCGTTTCAGAGAGTTTATTTTCCATATCAGAAAGCCCATTTTCCGTTTCAGAGGTTTCACTTTCCATATCAGAAGGCTCATTTTCCATAGCTGACGGTGTGTCCTGCCTCCTGCTCTCAAAGGAGATTATATTGTCAACGTTTTCCTCTTCCTCGGAAATGACCTCGAAATTCGAATGGATAATGGCTGGAATCTCGGGAGAGGCAAATTCGTCCTCACTGCTGCCCTCGATCTCTTCATTTAAGATATTGAGCTCTGCCGGGGCGTCCGACAATACTGCCGGGGGTTTTTCCTCGTCGCCTATTTTTCCCGCGCTCCTGTAGGGATTAAATTCGGTATCGCTTAAAACGATCCTGTGCTCTTCGTCATATCGCTGTTTTTTCCGGATATCCCTGTCGATAAGCCTTCCCTCATCGATGATCTCATCCGCATAGATATCCTTCTCCTGCGGTATCTCTCTGCGGGATATATTGGTAAATTTCAAGCCCTGCGGCTCCTCGACAACAACCTCTCTGTTTCCTGCGGCAAAGACAGCTGTTGCATCCGCTGCTGCGTGGTTTTGCATGATCACAGGTCCCTGCTCTAAAACAGGTTCCGACCCATATACAGGCACCTGGCTTATAACGGGCTCCGGCTGAGGATTTGCTGCGGGCTCAGATATGCCTTCCGGCTTAGAGGCAGCTTCGGATACGGGATTAAAATGCGGCAGGACCATCTTTTGTTTATTAAGATCGACCTGTTTTAGCTCCCGCTCTTTTTCCGCCAGCAGCTCTGCTTCTCTTTCCTTCTCCCGCTCTTCTTTGCGTATCCGTCTTTTCTCCCGGTATTCATTGCCTGCCTTTACCGTATTGTCATACACCTTCCTTGAGCCGCTCTTTACTCCGCCTATAAAGCTCTTTCCGGAAATAAGAACGATACTGATAATGGCAAGCACCAGAACGATTATCACCGTACCGATATTGCCGACTAAAGAGCTTAAAAGCGTATACAGACCGCCTCCTACAAGACCTCCTCCGCTGTGTGTATCATGCCCGAAGCTGTAGAGGCTGCTGTATACCCCGGAGGTATATTTTTTATTGAAAATAAGCTGAAAGAATATCCCGAGATCGAAAAAGAGGATCACCATTCCTGCGAGGCGCACCATGGCGCGGACGTTTCCCCTGTTTGCAATATAAAAGGTCACACAGAAGAATAAAGCTATCGGGAATATAAATTCCATTGCACCGAAGAGTCCGAAGAGGAAACCGTTAACTACCCTGCCGAAGCCTCCGGTAAGAGAAAAATTTCCCAAAAGCAGCAAAACTGAGAACGCAAGAAAAAGAAGCTGCAATGCCTCTGAGCTTAGGCTCAGAACCTGCTGCCTCTCTTCTGTGGAAATTGCCTGTTTATTTGAATGAGAAGAAGTACGCTTCGTGGAAGCGCTTTTCTTTTTAGTCGTATTCGACATCTATATAATACCTGACCTGTACACTATTTTGTAACAAAATGTCCAACTATCGCTATTATACCGGCGATAAGGCAGTAGATGGAAAAGAAGATATATTTTCTGTTCCGCACCAGCACGAGCATGAATTTTATCGCGACAAAGCCGATCACTGCAGCCACCAGCATGCCGATGATATAAGAAAGCTCTATACTTGAGCCTGCGGCATCCTTTATCTCAAGTATCGCTGCGCCGAGTACGGCGGGGATGGACATTATAAAGGAATATTTTACCGCAAACCTCGAATCAAAGCCGCACATAAGGCAGGTGGTAAGCGTGGTTCCGCTTCTCGAAAGCCCGGGAAGGGTCGCAAAGCCCTGAGCTATCCCGACTAAAGCCGCGTGACCGTAGCTCGCGTCCCTGGGGGTTTTAAAGCCCTCCGGCATTCTGTCCGCCAGAAAGAGCAGGGCGGAGGTCATAAGGAAGCAGATACCGGGTATGATAAGGGTTTTTGAAGCATCCTCCACAAGATCCTTTAAGATAAGACCAATAATTCCCGTGGGTATGGTGGAAATGATTATCATTACCACAAATCTCCGGTAGGAGGTCCTAAGCACCCGTCTTGCAGGCTCTCTTCTGATCCAGCGCGGAACATTCAGGATGAAATCGTGCAGCATTCCGACAAATTCTGTAACAAGCTTGGCTATATCCTTGAAAAAGACCACAAAGATCGAGATCAGTGTGCCCAGATGCAGGAGGATGTCAAATAAGAACAGATCATCCGTCCCCTCCCCTATATGAAAGAGATTTTGAAATATCGCCAGATGTCCCGAAGAGGATACAGGCAGAAATTCAGTCAACCCCTGTAAAATTCCAAGTAAAACAGCTTGAATTATGCTCAAAGCCCTTCCTCCAAAATAAATTCATAGTAAACGAAAATATTATTTCGTTTACTATACATTACTTACTGTTAATATACCCTACCAGCCCGTTAGCTGCGATGATCTTCTGCATGAACTCGGGAAAAGCCTGTCCCTGAAAGCTGGTATTCTTAGTTATATCCTTAATGACACCGCTGTCAAAATCCACCTCTACCTCGTCTCCAGCGGCTATTGCGGCTGCAGCCTCAGGACATTCGATGATCGGAAGACCTATATTTATAGCGTTCCTGTAGAATATCCTCGCAAAGGTCTCGGCTATCACGCAGCCCACACCCGCCTCCTTTAAAACCAGAGGCGCATGCTCTCTGGAGGAACCGCAGCCGAAATTCTTCTCAGCTACGATTATATCATTTTTTTGGACATTTTTTACAAAATCCTTGTCTATATCCTCCATGGCGTGGGAGGCAAGCTCCGCCCTGTCCTGTATAGCCAGATACCTTGCAGGTATTATGACATCGGTATCTACATTATCTCCGTATTTAAAAACCTTACCCTTTACATTCATCTTTAAAATAACCTCTCAAATTATCATTTAAGGTGCGCAGATATAGCCCTTTACCGCACTGGCTGCAGCAACAGCCGGAGAAGCAAGGTAAACTGACGAATCCACATGTCCCATCCTGCCTACAAAATTCCTGTTAGTGGTGGAAATACATTTTTCACCGGCAGCCAGAATACCCATATAACCGCCGAGACAGGGACCGCAGGTGGGAGTAGAAACAACCGCACCGGCTTCTATAAAGGTCTCGATAAGCCCCTCCTTAAGCGCCTCGAGATATATCTGCTGGGTTCCAGGGATAACGATGCAGCGAAGATTTTTCGCTGTCTTCTTCCCCTTAAGTATCTCTGCCGCGACCCTAAGATCGCTTATCCTTCCGTTGGTACAGGAACCTATAACTGCCTGATCCACCTTGATATGCTCTTTTTCTATCTCGTCTATCGTTCTGGTATTTTCCGGCAGATGCGGACAGGCCACCGTGCTCTTAAGAGAGGACAGATCTATCGTATACTCCTCATCGTATACAGCATCGTCGTCAGGAGTATAGACCTCAAAGCTCCTGCCCGAATGTTCCTTAAGGTACTCCCTTGTTCTATCGTCCACGGGGAAGATGCCATTCTTTCCTCCTGCCTCTATAGCCATATTGGCTATCGTGAAGCGATCGTCCATATTAAGCTCCGCTATGCCGTCCCCAGTAAATTCCATGGATTTATAGAGCGCTCCGTCCACACCTATCTTTCCGATGATGTGCAGGATAACGTCCTTGCCGGAGATATATCTGCCGGGCTTGCCGGTAATATTGAATTTTATGGCTCCCGGAACCTTAAACCACGCCTTGCCGGTTGCCATTCCCGCAGCCATATCGGTGGAGCCCACTCCGGTAGAAAAAGCCCCAAGCGCGCCGTAGGTACAGGTATGCGAATCGGCTCCTATAACGCAGTCCCCGGCAACCACCAGACCTTTTTCGGGCAGGAGGGCGTGCTCAATACCCATCTGTCCTACATCAAAATAATTCGTAATCCCGTTTTTTTCGGCAAAGTCACGGCAGGTCTTGCAGTTCTCGGCTGACTTTATATCCTTATTGGGGATAAAATGATCCATTACCAGGGCTATCTTTTCCCTGTCAAAGACCTTGCTGGTTTTAAAACCTTCCATTACATTGATCGCCACCGGGCTAGTAATATCATTTCCCAGCACCAGGTCCAGCTTCGCCTCTATAAGATCTCCTGCCTTGACCGAATCAAGCCCCGCATGGGCTGCAAGGATCTTTTGCGTCATCGTCATTCCCATAATAATTCCTCCATGTCGGAGCCAAAAAATTCACTCCTAATCGCAATATCTTGCAAATTTTAACACATCAGACCACAAAATACAACGCTACTTAACCAAATGCGTCATCCCAATGTATCTTCTTCAAACATGGTTTTAAGCTGCTCCTCAGCATTTTTTAAGATGACCTCGGGATCGTTTCCAATAAGGTCCAGTCCGACTGCCCGTATGCAGGCAGTGTCTCCTATGCCGTAAAGCCCGGTTACCAGCGCTTTTACATAGTCATAGCCAAAGTTCATCTTTCCTATCTCCCCGCCGGAGGTGGTTACATAGTAGAGCTTCTCCGCCCTGCATAGCCCGTGGGGTACACCCTTGTCGTCATATTCAAAGCATATCCCGTTTACGCTGATATTTTCAAAATAGGTCTTTAAAATTGCCGGAAAAGAAAAATCCCAATAGGGAGCCGCCACGATAATTATATCTGCATCGGCAAACTGACGCGCCATATCGAAGACCGGCGAAGAAAAATCCCCGGAGGCGAGAGCCTTGTCTCTTACCTCTATTAAAGCCCTGTCTACGGGACGCAGCTCCTCTTTATACAGTTCTGTCGTGGTTATGTCTGTCCCTGATTTTTTGCAGACATTGGAAAGCACCATTTCAGCCAGCCGCCTTGTTCTGGATTCCTCTCTCGCACACGCATCTACAAAAAGTATCATAGCTCCTCCTATGTATCTACTACATAATAAATATATTTATGAACAGCTCCTAAAGCAAACTACCCGGCGGAAAAAGCCCGCCGGGCAGAATTTTTTTATCGCAGAGCTGCCGATAAGAAATATGTCGGCAAGCCGACCGGCAGCTCGCGGCGAACAGGGTGCGATCGCATCTTCCCTGTTCGATTAAGTCTCTCCTTATGGTTTCATCAGTTATTGATGAGCTTATCCTCATCGCTCCAGCTGTAGAGCTTCCTGATCTCGCTTCCAACCTTCTCACAGGGATGCTCGGCAGCCTTCTGGCGAAGAGCGTTGAAGTGTACCTGTCCGCCTGCGGGAGACATGTCGAGAAGGAAGTCCTTTGCAAAGGTGCCGTCCTGGATGTCGGCTAAGATCTTCTTCATTGCCTTTTTGGTCTCGGGAGTGATTATCTTGGGCCCGGTAACATAGTCGCCGTACTCAGCCGTATTGGAGATGGAATATCTCATTCCGGCAAAGCCTGACTGGTAGATCAGATCTACGATAAGCTTCATCTCGTGTATGCACTCGAAATATGCGTTTCTGGGGTCGTAGCCAGCCTCACAGAGAACCTCGAAGCCGGTCTGCATAAGTGCGCAGACGCCGCCGCAAAGTACAGCCTGCTCGCCGAAGAGGTCGGTCTCTGTCTCTGTCCTGAAGGTTGTGGAAAGCACGCCCGCGCGGGCTCCGCCTATGCCAAGGGCATATGCAAGTGCGATATCCAGAGCCTTTCCGGAGTAATCCTGCTCTATCGCTACAAGGCAGGGAGTACCCTTGCCTGCCTGATATTCGCTTCTTACCGTATGTCCGGGAGCCTTCGGAGCTATCATAGCAACATCCACATCCTTGGGAGGTACGATAAGCTTGAAATGGATGTTGAAGCCGTGTGAGAACATGAGCATATTGCCTGCCTCAAGGTTGGGAGCGATGGACTCCCTGTATAACTGAGCCTGCTTCTCGTCGTTTATAAGGATCATTATGATATCAGCCTGCTTTGCTGCCTCTGCAGCCGTAAATACCTTAAATCCCTGCTCCTCAGCCCTTTTCCAGGACTTAGAGCCCTCGTAAAGACCGATGATGACATTGCAGCCCGAATCCTTTAAGTTAAGAGCCTGAGCGTGACCCTGGCTTCCGTAGCCGATGATCGCAATGGTCTTACCGTCAAGATAGGTAAGGGAACAGTCATTTTCATAGTAAATAGGGTTTGTCTGGTTGAAGTCTGCCATTTCTTTTCTCCTCTTAAAAAATTTTAACCGGCTTCATCGCCGATGTAACGCATTAAAGTTCCAACATGAGAAATAATACAGCCGCTATGCATAAATTGTCAATGTATTTATTATCTGTGCTGCCTTTAATCAAACCACTCTACGCCGTCGCTGCCGCGCTGCAGACCCGCTATACCCGTCCGTGCGATCTCCAGAATCGTATAATCTGCTTTTTCAAGCACCTTTATAAAGGTATCTATCTTGCTCTGGTTTTCGGTAATGACTATCATCAGCGAATTTTCCGT
>JAGBNT010000081.1 GCA_017634255.1 Lachnospiraceae bacterium | reverse complement strand
TCGCTTTTTAACGGAACGATAACGGTTTCGCCGGCCCTTCAGGTGGCGGGAATGGTAACGGGCGGCGTAGGTACGGGGCTTGAGACCTATAACACCCTGTCGGGAATGCTGGACTGCCGCAATGCTTCCAAGGCAGCGAGCTTCCTTAATAAAAAAGAACGGAATACGGGTAATATGGATGCTAAGCAGGCCAAATATGAAAGGAATATGCTTAAGGTCTCCCGGGACATCAGCGCCAAAAAGACGGGCATGGGCGGCTTTAACACTGTAGCGAGCGGGCTTACTATGGCGGGTCTATTGGTGCCGGTCTTCGGCACTGCCATCACCTTAACCGGAGTAGGGCTTACCATGGCGTCAGGGGTGGTAAGCATATTCGGAATGGATATGAAGGGCATTAGGAAGAAAATATTCGATTCCTATTTCAATTTCGATAAATTTGTGAATAAGGCTCTCGCTGTAATGGAAGCCAGGGGCGAGAAGGTCTACAATATGAAGGAGTTCAGGCGGAATATGAGACGGACTCTGGCGGCAGCCGCAGGCTTTTCGGATGTGGAGAGCGCCTGCGACCATATCGGAAAGCAGTATGCGGACTATATCTGCAAAAAGCTTTTCGGAGGCGATGGGGAAAGGACTGCGGATGAAAACGAGCGGAAGGGCTATATACAGCTGGTCAAGAGCTTCGGTCTGCCCTACAGCGAGAAGAAAAAGACCCCGAGCGCCGCAGCGCTTGCCAGAAAGATGAGCGGCAGATAAAGAAGGTATGTTGAATGGAGGGTAATATGGATATTGAAAAGATAAACAGTGACAGACACGCACTTCTGGAGAGGCTTAAGGATGCGCTTTTAGAGGAGTTAGTGGCGTGCGAGCTTCGGGAGCCGGAAAATGAAGGAGAGCCGGAGGTCTTAAGGGTGGTCCTAGACGAGCTGGGACAGGATAGCGAGGACGGGGCTTTAGGAGAATTGTTTTTCCTCCCTCCCGGCTCTGAGGAGGACGAGGTCCAGCATTTTTCGGCTGTCCTTACGATCACCGATGATATCGACAGGAGCAGGCTGCCGGAGCTTTATGAGGCGATGTCCCATATAAATTACGAGATACCCTGTGGGAGCTTTTGCATAGACAAGGAGGGAGAGAATCTCGTATACCGTCTCACAACGCCTCTTCCGATGGCTATTGAGGGGGATGAGCTCTTTGACCAGATGAATGTATGCCTGGCAAATGCTTTGATTTCAGCGGATATGTATATGGATATCCTGCTAAAGATCAACGACAAAGAGGCTTAAGGACAACACAGCAGGTCGGTATTTAAGATATAAAAATCCCCGTAAACTTAAGCATTTACGGGGATTTATGAGTGAATGTATAGCGCATAGCGGAATCGAACCGCTGTTTCCGCCGTGAGAGGGCGGCGTCTTAACCGCTTGACCAATGCGCCACGAACGAATAAGATTGTAATATAAAAATAAAAAAAATGCAAGAGTAAATTTCACAATAAGGAAAAACTTTTGCGCTGTTATTGTTCACAGCCTTTCAGGCTGAGAATGTAACAGCAACTTTGTATTTACTTTAAATAATAATACGGAGGTGTTTTAAATGGCTGAAAATGCTGAACTGATGAAGCTGCAAAACGGCAGCGATGTAAGAGGTGTGGCATCAACGGGGGTAGAGGGAGAAAATGTCAATCTGACTGAAGAGGCGGCAAACAGGATAGCCTCGGGCTTTGTACGCTTCCTCGAAAAAAAGACGGGTAAGAGCGCAGATAAGCTTAAGGTTATGGTAGGGCACGATTCGAGGATCACAGCAGACAAGCTTAAAAATGCCGTGATTGAAGCCCTTACAGCCCATGGAGTTCATGCCTTCGACAGCGGTCTTTCATCCACACCGGCGATGTTCATGTCCACGGTGTTTGAGGATACCTTAATGGATGGGGCGGTAATGATAACCGCAAGCCACCTGCCTTTTAACAGGAACGGGCTTAAGTTTTTTACGCCGGATGGCGGAGCGGAAAAACAGGATATTACCGAGATCCTGAAAACGGCTTCTGAATGTGAGGTACAAAGGGGCGATATTTCAAAGGCAGAAAAATATGAGCTTATAGAGCGCTACAGTGCTCATCTAAGAGAAAAGATAAGTACCGCCTTAGGCGGCGCAGACGCTCCGCTTAAGGGCATGCGTATCGTGGTAGACGCCGGAAACGGCGCGGGGGGCTTCTTTGCCACAAAGGTTCTGACTCCGCTGGGAGCGGATACGGACGGAAGCCAGTTTCTGGAGCCTGACGGGATGTTTCCAAACCACATTCCCAATCCTGAAAACAAGGAGGCGATGGAAGCTATACGAAAGGCTGTGTTAAGCTCAGGAGCGGATCTCGGACTTATCTTTGATACGGATGTGGACAGGATGAGCGCGGTCCTGCCGGATGGGGAGGAGGTTAACCGCAATGCCCTTATAGCAATGATGGCGGCAATTCTTGCCCCTGACTATCCGGGCAGTACCATAATCACCGATTCGGTTACAAGCGACGAGCTGACTGAGTTCCTGACAGGAGAGCTAAAGCTTAAGCACCACCGTTTCAAAAGGGGCTATAAAAACGTAATTAACGAGTGCATCCGCTTAAATAAAGAGGGAGAGGTTTCGCCCCTTGCGATAGAGACCAGCGGACACGGGGCGCTGTCCGAGAATTATTATCTGGACGACGGAGCCTATCTGGCGGTAAAGCTGGTAATAGCCGCAGCCAAAGCCAAAAGGGACGGGGCGGAGCTTGGCTCACTGATATCCGGGCTTAAAAGTCCCGCCGAAGCCCGCGAGTACAGGATAAAGATAATGCTGGAGGATGGCTTTAAGGAATACGGGACGGAGGTTTTGGATAAATTTAAGGAAAGGGCTGTATCAGAGGGAATACAGCTTGCCGAGCCCTCCTATGAGGGAGTCAGGCTTAAGTTTGAGGACGGCTGGGCGTTATTGCGGCTGTCGCTGCACGACCCTGTAATGCCCCTTAATATAGAGAGCAGCAGGGCAGGAGGCCTTGAGACGATAGCTGACAGGGTAAGAGGACTGCTTAAGGGCTTTGACAGGCTCTCCGGCGGGATTTTGGATTAGTACATCGCTTAAACAGCATTTCCTTAATAAAAAAACGCTTAAAGACTTGACTATTTACGGTAAAACTAGTATAGTTCGGGTGTAGTGAAGAAAGGGTGGGCTGAAAAAGCCCACCTTTTTCATGCAAAGTTGCGGTTTCAGGAGAGGAACAGGGGTAAATGGGAAGAGAAGAGATAGAGAAGCGCTTTGCGAGCCTCGTCAGACCCGTAACCGATAAGCAGGGTTTTGAGCTTATCAAGACAGAATATGTCTGCGAGAGCGGAAACTTCTTTTTACGGGCGTATATAGACAAGGAAGGCGGCATAACCATAGACGACTGCGTAGCGGTCAGCCGGGTCGTGAGCAAGCTTCTGGACAAGGAGGATTTCATCGAGGAAAGCTATACGATGGAAATATCCTCTCCGGGTTTCATGAACGACGTCGAGAGCCCGGATACAGAGATATAGATAATATACGGCAAATTTCGTCAATACATTACAGGAGGAAGGATTGAAATGGCCACAAGGAAAAAGAAGGTAGATGACCGGGATATGAGCGGCGGCTCCACACTAGAGATGATGGAAGCCATAGCTATGCTGGAGAAGGAAAAGGATATCAGCAGAGATGTGCTTTTTGATGCTATCGAAAATTCTCTGATTACGGCCTGCAAAAACAGCTTTGGCAAGTCTGACAACGTGCATGTGGAGCTCAATCGTGAAACGGGAGCATATAATCTGTATGCTGAGAAGCTTGTGGTAGACCACGAAATAGAGGACCCCATGACGGAGATAAGCCTCGACGAGGCAAGGACTATAGATTCAAACGCAGAGATCGGGGGAACGGTTAAATTTAACCTCCGCTCCGATGAGTTCGGACGTATAGCCACCCAGAGCGCGAAAAACGTAATTGTGCAGAAGATCAAGGAAGAGGAACGCGCAGCCATATACAACAGATACAGCGGGAAGGACCACGATGTGGTAACCGGCGTAGTCCAGCGTATCAGCAACGGGAATATCAGCATAAATCTCGGCAAGGCTGACGGAATACTTTCGGAGAATGAGCAGGTTGAGGGTGAGAGGCTTCACCCCCTGGACAGGATAAAGGTCTTCATCCTGGATGTGAAAAATACGCCAAGAGGACCGAAGATCATAGTAAGCCGTACACACCCGGAGCTTGTCAGGAGGCTCTTTGAGAATGAGGTCGCCGAGGTTGCCGACGGAACGGTCGAGATCAAAAACATTGCCCGTGAAGCGGGTTCGAGGACGAAGATAGCCGTATATTCCAACAATCCGGACGTGGATGCAGTGGGCGCCTGCGTCGGTATGAACGGAAGCCGTGTCAATGCGGTTGTCAATGAGCTTAAGGGCGAGAAGATAGATATAGTAAACTGGGATGAAAACCCCGCCATCTTTATTGAGAACGCGCTTTCTCCCGCAAAGGTGGTTCTCGTAATAGTTGACGGCGACGAGAAGACGGCAAAGGTGGTTGTGCCGAATGACCAGCTTTCACTGGCTATCGGTCAGAAGGGTCAGAATGCCCGTCTGGCAGCCCGCCTTACCGGCTTTAAGATCGATATAAAGGATGAGACCCAGGCAAAGGATACTCCGGGCTTCAGGATGGAGGATTACCTCGAGGATGAAGAGGAGGAGTATGAGGGCGAGTACGATGAGGACGGCGAGTTCATAGAGGGCGAGAGCTACTACGATGAGAACGGGGAATATATAGGCGGCGAGATAGCCGAAGAGGAGCTCAATCCCCCTGAGGAAGCCGGGGAATACAGCGGGGAAGAAAGCGGGACTTATGAAGAAGGGACCGCAGACGAAGAGCCTCCCGCAGAAGAGACCCAAAAGGAAGAATGAGCTCGGAATGAAGAAGGGTGTCGTCAGCAGACGCTGTGTTTTTTGCAGGGAGGTAAAGCCCGTCACAGAGCTCATCAGAGTGGCAAGGCTAGGAGAGGAGGCTGCTTTGGATCCAAAGCGTAAGGCTCAGGGCAGGGGCGCATATATCTGTAAGAGCACAAAATGTATAGAAGGAGCCGAAAGGGTCAGAGGACTGGAACGAAGCTTAAAATGCAGGGTTGGTGCAGATATGTATAAGTCTGTTCTTAAGGAGTACAAAGGTGCATAACGACAGGACACTTTCACTTCTGGGGCTTGCCGTAAAGGCAGGAAAGGTGGTAAGCGGCGAGTTTTCCACTGAAAACTCCATTAAACGTCACAAGGCAAAGGTTGTTATTGTAGCAGAGGATGCCTCTGATAACACTAAAAAGAAGTTTCGGGATAAGTGTAAGTTCTATAAGGTGCCGATCTTTATCTACGGCACAAAAAATACATTAGGTCACGCGATGGGGAAGCAGGACAGGTCCTGCGCAGCCGTCGAGGACAGGGGTTTTGCAATTAAATTGGAGACATTATTCGGAGGAAGTGCAGAGTATGGCGAAAATTCAGATCATGAAGCTGACTAAGGAATTAAAGGATCAGGGTATAGATGTTACCAATAAGGACATCATAGCCTTCCTTAATTCAAAGGGAGTGGATGTGAGCAATCACATGCAGTCCATTGAGGATAGCGAGATTAATTTAGTCAGGGAAAGGTTTGCTCCCGGAGGAGCCGGAAGCAGTGCCGCAGCCGTTGAAAGGAAGGCGGCGGAAGCTGCTGCTCCCCAACAGCCCAAGGCTGGCAGCCTGCCTGCAGGAGGAAGCGCTTCCCAGAGTGCCCCTAAGCCGGAAGCAAAGGCGGTTGCGCCTGCAAAGACCGGGGATGAGGCGAAGGCAAAACCTCAGGGCGATGCGGCAAAGAAGCCTCCGGTTAAGAAAAAGCGTCCGAATATCATAGTATCCTCCAATCAGTTTGCAAAAAACGGCAGACCCCAGAACGGCGGCAGGCAGATCGTACATATCAGCGGCGGAAAGATAGAGGAGAAGCCGAAGCTTAAAAAGGTATTTAAGCATGTTGAGGTAACAAGCCCGGATGCCTTTAAGCCGAAAAAGCCTGAGGAGCCTCCCGTAGTAAAGGAAGAGGCGGCAAAGGAGCCCGAGGAGGTTAAGAGCGTACTTAAGACCCCTGCTCCGGAGAGCGTCGAGAGCAGCGCTCCCGTTAAAAAGGAAGAGAGAAAGGTTATCGGAAACATCTATGCCGACAGCCTCAATAAGAATATAGCGGCGCCCAAGAGTGCCACACCTAAGGGAGGTAATTTAAATGGCGCGAACAGGAATACACAGGGACGTCCTTTCCGCCCGGCTGAAGGAGCGGCTGGACGGTCTGGGGGATTCTCTCAAGGCAGCGGCAGGAATTATAGCGGTGGTCCAAATAACGGCGGCGGTGTTCGGGGCAGTCAGAGGCCGGGTGCCCGCCCCCAGGGTGAAAAAGGCCGCCCTGGGTTTGAGGGGGATGTTGTCGAAACACCAAACAGAAAAAACGACGCCAGCAGAAGAAGACAGAACGAGGAAAGAAGAAAGAAGGAGCAGAACCTAGAGAAGCAGCATGAGGAAAAGAATGCAAAGAAATTCAATCCTCACGGCTTCCATAAGCCGGCTCCCGTAGAGAAAAAGCCCGAGGAGGAGATAAAGACCATAACTCTCCCGGACAAGCTTACGATCAAGGAGCTGGCGGATCATATGAAGATACAGCCCTCCGCGATCATAAAGAAGCTCTTTATGGCAGGAAATATCGTAACGGTCAATTCGGAGGTGACCTTCGAGGAGGCTGAGAATATAGCCATTGAATATGATATCATCTGTGAACACGAGGAGCAGGTAGACGTTATCGCAGAGCTGCTTGCAGAGGAGGAGGACGATGAGAGCACGTTAAAGAAGCGTCCGCCGGTAGTCTGCGTAATGGGTCATGTTGATCACGGCAAGACCTCCCTTTTGGACAGGATCAGAAAGAGCCACGTTACCGACAAGGAGTCAGGCGGCATAACACAGGCTATCGGAGCCTACGTTGTGCGCATAGACGACAGGAAGATAACCTTCCTCGATACGCCCGGACATGAGGCGTTTACGGCAATGCGTATGAGGGGAGCAAATTCCACGGATATTGCGATCCTTGTAGTTGCAGCCGACGATGGTGTTATGCCCCAGACCGTGGAGGCAATAAACCATGCCAAGGCTGCCAAGGTGAATATAATCGTGGCTGTAAACAAGATGGATAAGCCCAACGCCAATATCGAGAGGGTTAAGCAGGAGCTTGCGGAGCATGAGCTCATTCCCGAGGATTGGGGCGGAGATACGGTTTATGTACCCGTGTCGGCAAAGACCGGAGAAGGCATAGACCAGCTTTTGGAGATGATCCTCTTAAGCGCGGATATGCTGGAGCTCAAAGCCAATCCCAACAGGCAGGCACGAGGCATTGTAATAGAGGCGCGTCTCGACAAGGGTCGAGGACCCGTGGCTACAATGCTTATCCAGAAGGGTACCCTTCACGTAGGGGACTGCATAGCGGTAGGACCTTGCTACGGTAAGGTACGTGCGATGCTCGATGAAAACGGAAAGAGGATAAAGGAGGCGACTCCCGGAACCCCTGCGGAGATATTGGGACTTAATAACGTTCCCGATGCCGGAGAGATCTTCGTTTCACCCGAAACGGAGAAGGAGGCAAAGAACTTTGCCGAGACCTATATAGAGCAGCATAAGAAGGAGCTTATCGCAGAGACCAAGCAGAAGATGAATCTGGATATCCTCTTCGATAAGATAAAGGAAGGCAACCTCAAGGAGTTTAACGTTATCATAAAGGCGGATGTACAGGGCTCGGTAGAGGCGATGAAGCAGTCCCTTGAAAAGCTCAGTAACGACGAGGTTGTTGTAAAGATAATCCACGGAGGAGTCGGGGCGATAAACGAATCGGATATCACCCTTGCCAGCGCCTCCAATGCGATCATAATCGGCTTTAACGTGCGCCCGGATGCGATGGCAAAGCAGTCCGCCGAATCGGAAGAGGTGGATATAAGGCTATACAAGGTCATCTATCAGGCTATAGATGACGTGGAGGCAGCCATGAAGGGTATGCTCGCTCCGGTTTACGAGGAGAAGGTCATCGGACACGCCGAGATAAGACAGATATTCAAGGCATCGGGAATAGGAAACATATCCGGCTCCTATGTGCTTGACGGTGTCGTCGAGAGAGGCTGCAGCGTCCGTATAAGCCGTGACGGAGAGCAGATATTCGAGGGTGCCCTCGCCAGCCTTAAGCGTTTTAAGGACGATGTTAAGGAGGTTAAGGAGGGATACGAGTGCGGTCTCGTATTTGAGGGCTTTGATAAGGTTCAGGAGCTGGATCAGATCGAGTTCTATAAGATGGTAGAGGTAG